>JBEGMC010000030.1:0-39514 GCA_041183265.1 Bacteroidota bacterium | reverse complement strand
TGTCTGATAATACGTCCAAATGATCTTCCATTCCATTTTTTTGATCCAGGAACCACCAAGCGGGTCCGTATTGAACCTTGCCTCTCACAGATCCATCATTGAAATTTCCAATCATGGATGCGAAAACTGCATTGTCTGCAGGATTTAAATTATAAATGATGGTCCTCGCCAAGTTGTCATCCGAATCCAAAGTGTTCAAAAAGGATGATAGCCTGGAAGCATGGCTGAAGTCACCTATAGAGTCTACTCCAACATCTGCACCAAGGGTTCTCAACAATCTTGAATTGTTGTTTCGAATGGCACCCAGGTGAAATTGCTGCACCCATCCTTTTTTGTGATACATTTTTGCAAGTGAAATCAAGACATGGAAAACAAAGGCATCCGGATCGGAGAATGATTGGGATCCTCGATTGGATAAAAAGTTGTTAAACTCAGCCTCCAGGTTTGATGTAAATACATGTGCAAGGGGAATTTGCTGCAAGCCATGGTCAGCAATCCTGCAACCATGCGAATGAAAATATTCAATCCGCTTTCGGAAAGCTGTCAGCAGCGAGTCCATATCCTTGATCTCTACACCAGATATCTCAGAAAGCAAATCAATGTATGAAAGAAATGAAGCTGCATCGTGAATGGCGAAAGCCCTATCGGGGCGAAAGCTGGGAACCAGTTGGATATTGAACGAAGGATCGTTTTGTGCCATTTGATGAAACCGCAGGTCATCCGTCGGATCATCCGTCGTAGCCTGGTAAACTACATTGTATTTTTCAAGAAATTTTCTGGAAGTATGCTCATCATCTGCCAACAAACGGTTACAATGATCATATACCTGATTGCCTGAATCTGCATTCAAGAGCTGATCGATTCCAAATGATTTCTTCAATTCCAAATGGGTCCAATGAAACAAAGGATTGCGCAGCGTGTGCGGGACTGTCTTCGCCCATGCCGTGAATTTTTCCTGATCGCTTGCATTTCCTGTAATATATTTCTCGGATATGCCATAAGTGCGCATGGCACGCCATTTATAATGATCACCCGCCAACCATACTTGCGAAATATTTTCAAATTTTTTATTGGTTGCAATATCAGAAGGAGATAAATGTGAATGAAAATCAATGATGGGCTGATGGGCTGCGTACGTATGGTACAATCGCTCCGCAAGGGGTGACAACAAAAGAAAATTATCCTGTATAAAAGATTGTGATTGGACTGACATGTAAATAAATTGTATTTAAAATTCGTAAAACAATCCAAAAGAGCCGGCTCACAGCAACTTATTCTACGCAAAGGATTTCGGTTGCCCTAAACCGATTCGCGTATGGTCATCTCATTGTTTAGCACTATGATATCATTCGCAGCTGCGTATGACTTTTTTTCAATCATCTTGATTAAAAGAGAAGCCGCCTCTCTGCCCATCTCAAATGCCGGCTGAGAAAGGGTTGACAAAGACGGATTCAGCAATGCTGCCGTCCTTAGATTGGTCATCCCAATGATCTTTACATCTTTGGGGATATTGATTTTTAATTCCTTGCAGACTTGGTAAGTTGTGATGGCATATTTTTCAATGGATGCAAAAATGCCATCGGGACGTTTTCGGTTTGATAATAATTTTCTGATGATGAGATAATTTTTATCCATGTCATCACTGCACTCAACGATCATGTCATCAGTAAAGGGAATATGCTGACTGATCAGCGCAGCCTGGAATCCCCTTCTACGCTCTATAGAAGTATACAAGGGCTCCTCCGTAGCTAAAAATACAGGTCTTTTCACACCTGACTTTACCAATCGAAGGGTCGCTTCAAAAGTACTTTCATAGTTATTCGAGATCACCTTGGGGAATTGCAGCAAATCTGGAACTCGGTCAAAGAAAACAATGGGCAGTTTGGTGTTTTCATAAAATTGCTGAAAGTGTCCATACCCTTCTTTGCCGGTACATACCGAAATGATGAGTCCGGATGTGAGTCCGCTTTCCAAATGTTCCAACACAGCCTTCTCGCGTTCTAAATTTTCATGGGTCAGATAAATAAACGTATCATAGTGTTTATTCATCGTAACGCTTTCAATCCCATCAACAGCCAATGCAAAAAAATTATTGACGATGTCTGGAATGATGACGGCAATCTGTTTGCTTTTTTTCTTTCTCAGACTGCTGGCGAATGGATTGGGTTTGTAATTGTACTGCTTTGCAAGATCCAATACACGCTTTTTGGTAGACGCACTGATCTCATAACTGTCACCCAATGCCTTGGAGACAGTTGAAACAGAGAGTCCCAGCTCTTTTGCGAGCTGAATCATGTTAATTCCTTTCATGCAGCAGCATTAGTTTTGTGAAGTCAAACTCCATCCCTCTCTGAATACAGGCTTCAGGAGTTGGTTGGCTTCAGGGTCGTTTTTGAATTGCTCTTTCTTGGGATCCCACTGCAGAGGCCTTCTCAATGCATAGGCAACATTGGCGATCAAACAAACCGAGCTGGTACGATGACCTACTTCAACATCGCAAATAGGTTTATTACCTGTCTTGATGCATCCCAGCCAATCCAAATAATGATCATTTGAATTGTACAACCTTACTTCATTGGGTTGTATGGTTGCTGTAACAAGATTGGCAGGATCGCTTTCCAAAAATGATCTGCTGATATCCAGCTTGCCCTTCTCACCAATAAACCTGACTGCTGATCCTCTGCCAAAATCTTCGTGCTTCATCACCACACCATTTGCGTAAACATATTTGAGTCCCTTGGCTGCATTGCCTGGAGGAGGAATCAGTTGCTCCGGACCCGTATCATCCATTCCCAATGCCCATTGGGCAATGTCAAACATGTGAGCACCCCAATCGGCGATGATACCGCCACCATATTCTTTGTAATTCCTCCAACGGGGGAAAATATCTTCTTCAACGGGTGGTGAAAGAATGGCATTGAAATCATGGAAAGGAGCGGGTCCGATCCACTGATCCCAATTTACACCCGGACGAACAGGTTGTGCAGGTAGATCACAGGCCCATGGAGAATCTCCCACAGTTACGATCACTTCACTGATTTTTCCAAGGTACCCATTGCGAACCAGCTCGCAGGCATGACGGAAATTTTTCCAAGAACGCTGCATGCTGCCTGTCTGAAATACTATTTTATTTTTTCGTGCTGCATTGACCATGGCCCTTCCTTCTTCAACACTGTGTGCCAATGGCTTTTCGCAATACACATGCTTTCCCGCATTGGCGGCTTCAATCGACATTTTTGCATGCCAATGATCAGGAGTAGCAATCACAACTGCATCAATGTCTTTTCGTGCAATGATTTCTCTGTAGTCATCGTAGGCAGTGAACCCCTTGTAACCGGAAATTTTTCCCTCTGCACGTGCCTGTGTATAATATTTACTCGCAAGAGAATGGAAATAATGGAGCTTGTTAAGATCTACATCCGCTCCTGCTATGATGTTGGCCTTGTCCTTGAAAGAATTCAACAATCCCCTCGCCTGTTTACCTGTTCCTATAAATCCAAGATTGATCATATCACTAGGAGCGGTATATCCTTTCCCTCCAATGACAAAACGAGGAACAATAAAGAAGCCAAGTGTCGCGGCAGCAGATTGCTGCAAAAATTCCCTTCTTTGCTTTTTCATAATCACAATTTTACGGGTGTAAGCTTTTTATTTAAAAGATGAATGATGATCCAGGCAGTCAAATAAGCAATGCTGCAAATGGCAAAAATCAGGTTGTAGCCAACTGTAATATCACCCGCCAACTTCGCTTTCTCAAGTATTTCTCCAATCAACAATGGGAATAGAATACCGCCAATAGATCCAGCCATTCCCCCGATTCCAATCACCGAACTCACATCCTTGTTTTTAAACATATCGGTGGCTACTGAATAAATATTTGCGCTCCATGCCTGGTGCGCAGCAGCAGCAACACTGATGAAACCCACTACCATCCAGAGGTTGGTGGCATATTTGACAAGAAATATGGGGAATACAAGAAATCCAACCAACAACAATGTATTTTTTCTTGCCTTGTAAATCGGAAATCCTTTTTTTATCATCCAGGAAGAGAGCCATCCGCCTCCTATGCTTCCAACAGTAGTCATGGTATATACTACAACCAATGGAATACTCGGCTTACTCAAACTCAGGTTATAGGTGGTTGAAAAATAAGAAGGCAACCAGAAAAGGAAAAAATACCAAACAGGATCGGTCATGAATTTACCAACAATGAAAACCCAAGTCTGCTTGAGTGTGAAGAGTTTTCCCCAGCTGATGGGAGGTTCGTTGCTGGCGACCGGCTCCGTTTCACTCAATTGATCAGAAACAATATGATCAAGCTCTGCTTGGTTTACTTTTTTATGCTTGGATGGAACCTGGTACAACAATACCCAAAAAATCAACCATATAAAACCAACAGCACCCGTAACCACAAATGCCATTTGCCATCCGTACAGACTCAATAGCAGTGGGACAACGATTGGTACAATCATGGCGCCAATATTCGCCCCGGAGTTGAATATGCCTGTTGCGAGTGCTCTCTCTTTTTTCGGAAACCATTCTGCAACTGCTTTTACAGCAGCCGGAAAATTACCTGACTCACCGAGTCCCAATAAAGATCTGACACCAATGAATCCCAGTGTAGATCGCACCCCGGCATGCATGATGGCTGCAATACTCCAAACAATAATTATAATGGTATAACCCAGTTTTGAGCCGATCTTATCAATGATTCTTCCGAAGACAAACATTCCTGCTGCATAAGAAGCAGTGAAAGCCATCACGATTTTACTGTAATCCTTTTCGTTCCAGTTAAATACCTGTTCAAGTGTTGGCTTGAGAATACCGATGACATTTCGATCGAGGTAATTAATGGTTGTTGCAAAAAACAACAGTGAAACAACAGTCCACCTGTAATTGGTCATTTTATTGTTCATGTATGGCAGCAGTTTTGTATCACTCAAGTTAATGAATTTATCATTCGAACTGACCGATATTTTCGTACCACCGCTACAACGTTTTCGTAAAACCAACCCATTGCAGAGGTTCTTTTTTGCGTAAATTACAAGCACCAAAATCAACGACCGCTATGCGCCTCCTCTCCCTCTTTTTAGCAGCATGTTTTTTGCTCACGAACCAGTCATCCTGGTCACAACATGCAAAGAAAAATATATCCATGCTGGTTTATACAAAAAACGGAAAAGGCTATGTGCACGACAACATTCCTTCAGCAGTTGAAGCACTCAAGCTGCTCGCCCAGGAACAAAAAATCAACATCACCGTATCCGACGACCCCTCATTGTTCACAGAAGAAAATCTAAAGCAATACACCTTGTTGGTTTTTCCAAGCACCAACAATGATGTATTTGATACCGACGCTCAAAGATTGGCGTTCAGAAGATACATTGAAGCAGGCGGGGCATTGGTTGGACTCCATTCTGTAACAGGAACGGAGAGAAACTGGAAATGGTTTAAAATGTTGATTGGATGCACTTTTTCATGGCATGCCAAATTTCAGTCATTCAGTTTTCAGGTATTGGACCGTCAACATCCTTCTATGAAAAATGTACCACTCACCTGGACAAGAGAGGATGAATGTTATTTTGGCAAAGAATTATATCCCGTGACCAATGTGTTGATGACACACCGATTCGCAACCCTGGATTCCTCCCAAAAAGAACTCATTCAAAAAAATGCCGGTACCTATGCAGAGTACTACCCTGCTGTATGGTACAATGAATTTCAAGGTGGAAGAGCCTGGATTTCAACGATTGGACACAGCAAAGAGACCTATAAGGACCCTGTTTATAAAAACCACATGCTGCAAGGCATAAAATTTGTAATTTCTCAATCCAAAGGGATTGATTTCAGCAAGTCTTTCTCCACTCACCGCGATGATCAAATAAAAAACTAATCATGCAAAAGAAAAAACCATTCAACAGAAGAGATTTTGTCAAATCAACTCTCAAAACAGGAATTGCTACAGGCATTGCATCCCTTGGATTTCCTTCCATTGTGCCGGCGAGTGTGTTTGGTAAAAACGCTCCAAGCAATACGCTCAATATTGCAGCCATTGGTGTTGGAAGAATTTCAAGAGATCATGACATGCATGAAACATTGAAATACAATCATGCCAGAATCATGGCTGTATGTGACCTTGACAAGAAAAGACTGCAAGATGGAAAAAAATATGTGAATGACTATTACACCAAAAAAACCGGGAAGCCATACGACGGTGTAAAAATGTACGACGATCACCGTGAACTACTCCTGAACAAAGACATTGATGGTGTACTCATTTCCACTCCCGATCATTCACATGCCTATTTAGGTATTCATGCCGTTGAGGCCGGAAAAGACGTTTACCTGCAAAAACCAGCATCACTTACCATCGCAGAAGGAAGGGCTTTGAGCAATGCTGTACACAAATCTGGCAGGATTCTGCAAATTGGAAGTCAGCAGCGTTCCTCACCACAATTCAGGTATGCAGCAGAGTTGGTAAGAAATGGTAGAATCGGACAATTGAAAGAAGTTTACATCGGACTCCCCAGCGATCCAGGGGGAGAAGTAGAACCTGAAATGCCTATCCCATCCACTTTCAACTATGATGCATGGCTGGGTTCCACTCCATATGTATACTACACTGAAAAAAGAGTGCATCCTCAAAATGATTACAGCCGTCCAGGTTGGCTCCGTTGCGAACAATTTGGAGCAGGCATGATTACAGGCTGGGGATCACACCATATTGATTGTGCACACTGGGCAATGGACACTGAATATGCAGGCCCAGCTGAAGTCTGGGGAAAGGCTGATTTTCCAACGTCAGGCATGTGGGATGTGCATGGAATTTTCACAACTTATGGCAAATACGCCAATGGAGTGAAAATGACAGTGAGCACTGAGCTGCCAAACGGCATAAAATTTGTTGGAACAGAAGGATGGATTTTTGTAACCCGTGGCGCATACAAAGCAAGTCCCAACGAACCTGCAGTCCCCAATCAAAAAGCACTCAGCGCAAGCAATCCAAAAATCATTGAATCTGTTATTGGCCCCAATGAAATCAACTTATACAGAAGCGAGGAACATCACGGAGATTGGCTGAACAGCATGATCACACGCAAACAACCCATCGCACCTGTTGAAGTGGGACATCGCTCCTGCAGCACCTGCCTGATACATCATATTGCAATGAGGCTGCCAAGGACATTGCATTGGGATTATATGAACGAGAGATTCATCAATGATGATGAAGCCAACAGTTTGTTGAACAGACCACACAGATTCCCCTATCTGATAAAAGGATTGTCATAATGAAAATGAAAGCACATCTATTGTTCATGCCATTGCTAACCCTATCCGGTTTTTTAACAGAAGCACAGCAACAAGTAAAATTGGTTACTGTAGACCCCGGACATTTCCATGCGGCACTTGTTCAAAAAACAATGTACCCCGAAGTTGATCCTACTGTTCATGTCTATGCTGAAAAAGGGAATGACCTTCAGCTGCACCTGGACAGAATCAAAGGTTACAATTCAAGAGCAGATCAACCCACCAAATGGAACGAAGTGGTTTACGAGGGAAAAGATTTTTTCCAAAAAATGATCAATGAACGCAAAGGAAATGTAGTTGTGTTGGCGGGGAACAATCAATTAAAGACAAGCTATATTTTGAATGCTGTTCAGAATGGATTCCATGTTTTTGCTGACAAGCCCATGGTCATCAACAAAGATGGTTTCGAGCAGTTGAAAAAAGCTTTTGAAATTGCAAAACAAAAAAAACTACAGCTTTACGATATCATGACAGAGCGTTATGAAATCACCACCATGTTGCAGAGAGCACTTTCAATGGATCCATCTGTTTTTGGATCTCTTGAAAAAGGGAGTCCAGATAACCCTTCAGTTACCAAGGAAAGTGTCCATCATTTTTACAAATATGTTTCAGGAAGTGTCCTGACACGTCCGGCTTGGTTTTTTGATGTGACGCAGGAAGGCGAAGGTATTGTAGATGTCACCACCCATCTGGTTGATCTGATTCAATGGGAATGTTTCCCTGACAAGATCATTGACTACAAGAAAAACATCAAAATCATAGACGCCAAGAGTTGGAACACATCAATGACCAAGGATGAATTCAAGTTGGTAACAAAAGAAAAAGAGATCCCATCCTACCTGCAAAGCAACATCAACAATGATGGTAACCTGCAAGTATTGTGCAATGGTGCTTTCACCTATACTATCAATGGAGTGCATGCCAAAGTTTCTGTTATTTGGAATTACAAGGCACCAGATGGAACAGGTGACACACATTATTCATTGATGAGGGGCACAAAATCTTCCTTGATCATTCGCCAGGGCAAGGAAGAAAATTTCAAACCAACCCTCTATGTTGAGGGTCCGACTGACGAGAAATTTGAGCAAAACCTGAATGCATCTATCCAAAAAATCAATGAAAAATTCCCTGGTGTTTCCATCAAAAAAAACAACAAGGGTTGGGAAGTGATCATCCCGGATCAGTACAAAGAAAGTCACGAGACCCACTTTGCGAGGGTTACTGAAAAATACCTTGAATACCTGAAAAACAACAACATGCCCTCTTGGGAGGTTCCCAACATGATCGCTAAATATTTTACAACTACCGCAGCAAGGGCACTCGCAAACAAAAGTAAGTGAGAACAATTTTTACCATATTGTCATTGCAATTGCTTTCATTCGGCTTTGCTCAGACCGCACAGGATCCCAGCAGTGGTGCTGTCAGGAATATTTATGACATGCTCAGAAGTGTGCCGGGTATTGAAGTCAGTATCAATACAGGCATCAGAAGTCAGCAACAAGTATTTATTCGTGATGCCAGAAACATGAAGGGCAAAGTACCGGCCACATTTGTGGTTGACCGTGTGATGTATGATGGAGATGTTACATTGATCAATCCAGTGGATGTAGCTGAAATCACTGTCCTCAAAGACGATGCAGCAGCAGCGGCTTATGGTGCAAGAGGATTCGGAGGTGTGATATTGATCACCACCAAAAATGGCAAAGGTGTCATTCCACCACAGGTAAACAGCTATGAGAAATCTGCATACCAGTTTTTTATTTCAAAATCAATTGAAATAAGAGTTATTGGAAAAGACGGTAAACCCATTGCTACAGGGGTTATTTCAAAAGAAACAAATGAATCTATTTTTATCCGCAAAAAAGAAATCCCAAAGAACAACATAGAGAAAGTTGAAATCGTAACACAATAAATGATGAAAGAATTAAGACAAACATGGAGATGGTTCGGACCAGATGATCCGGTAAGCTTGCAAGACATCAAACAAACAGGAGCCGTTGGAATTGTAACTGCCCTGCACCATGTACCACATGGAGAAGTATGGAGTTATGAGGAGATCATGGAAAGAAAAAAACTGATTGAGTCATATGGACTCACTTGGGACGTAATAGAGAGTGTGACCATTCACGAAGAAATCAAAACAAGGTCAGGCGACTACATGCAGTGGATTGAAAAATACAAAGAGAGCTTAAAAAATATTGCAAAAGCCGGACTCCGGGTGGTTACCTACAATTTTATGCCGGTGAATGACTGGACAAGGACCAATTTGGATTTGGAAATGCATGATGGCTCAAAGGCTTTGTATTTCAATTGGGTTGATCTGGCAGTATTTGATATCTACTTGTTGCAAAGAGAAAATGCAGAGAAAGATTATTCACAGGATATCAAAGACGAAGCGAAAAAACGTCATGCGAATTATACACAAGAACAATTGGACCATCTCGCAGGCGTGGTAATGTTTGGCATTCCTGGTGAAAAGAAAGAGACCATTGAAGGAATGCGCACCAAACTTGCGCGCTATAAAAATATTGATGCGAATGTTTTGAGAAGCAACTTGGTTTTCTTCCTTCAGCAGATCACACCGCTTTGTGATGAATTGGGACTCCAATTGGCCATTCATCCAGATGACCCTCCTACTGATATTTTGGGATTACCAAGGATTGTCAAAAACATGGAAGATCTACAATTCATTTTAGATGCCGTTCCCAACAAAAGCA
The DNA here is from genome assembly GCA_041183265.1 of Bacteroidota bacterium. Classification (GTDB taxonomy): domain Bacteria; phylum Bacteroidota; class Bacteroidia; order Chitinophagales; family Chitinophagaceae; genus Pollutibacter. The sequence continues at coordinate 29,489 of JBEGMC010000030.1, read as the reverse complement.
ACGGGGTTTGTTTCTGCACAGGCTCTCTCGGCGCCAATCCCAACAACAATTTACCTGAGATGGTAAAACAGGTTGGCAAGCGCATACACTTCACGCATTTGCGGAATGTCAAAAAAGACAAGCAAGGTAATTTCTTTGAGGATGATCATCTCGCAGGCGACAACGATATGTACGCCGTATTGAAAGAGCTTTTAAAAATTCAGCAGGAAGTCCCCTATCAGATATCATTCAGGCCCGATCACGGTCACCAAATGATAGACGATTTGAAGAAAGTCACCAATCCGGGTTACTCTTGCATCGGAAGACTGCGCGGACTCGCGGAGATCAGAGGATTGCAGATGGGAATCCTGAGAGCGATGAAAGACAGTTAACAGTTGCCAGTTGACGGTTAACGGTTAACAGTCAACGGTCAACAGTCAACAAAAAACATAATTAACAACTTAAAACTTACAACCTATAACTCAAATTATGGACTACAAAAACCTATTCAACTTAAAAGACAAAGTAATCGTCGTGACCGGAGGAACCGGCATACTCGGAAAGGCATTCATTGAGGGAATTGCCGCATTCGGAGGAAAAGTTGCCATTATAGGTAGAAATGAAGCAGAGGGCAATAAAAGAGCAGATGATATCAATAAGCAAGGAGGCTCCGCCATTTTTGTGAAGGGAAATGTATTGGATGTAAAAGATATGGAGCATGTAAGAGATGTGGTACTTGAAAAATTTGGTCGCATCGACGGATTGCTGAACGGAGCTGGTGGTAATATGCCACAAGGAGTGATTCAACCGGATCAGGATGTGTTTGATATGAACCTCGAGGGACTCCAACAGGTTTTGGATTTGAATTTGATGGGCACCATCATTCCAACCAAAATATTCGGATCAGTCATCGCCAAACAAGGCGGCGGAAGCATTGTAAATATTTCATCCGTGAGTTCAAAAGAATCCATCACGAAAGTCCTGGGCTACAGTCTTGGTAAAGCAGGTGTAGATTGTTTCACCAGATGGATGGCAGTGGAAGTCGCGAAAAGACATGGCGACAAAGTGCGGGTCAACGGTATCATGCCCGGATTTTTCCTTACCGAACAAAACAGAACCCTTCTGACAAATCCAGATGGCTCACTCACAGAAAGAGGAAACCTTGTCATCAAAAAATCACCCGGCGGAAGGATGGGCAAACCCGAAGAACTGGTTGGAGCATTGATCTACCTGCTGAGTGATGCTTCCGTATTTGTGAATGGGACAGATATCTATGTAGACGGGGGACTCGTAGCGTTCAGCGGAATATAATATCAACTATTGCTTCTTGTATCAAACAATAAAAACAAACCATATGACTCCTCGCAGAAAATTTATCAAACAAACAGCTCAGGCTGGAGCAGCAACCGCATTGGTTTCCATGGGGTGGACTGCCAAATCCTATGGAAATATCCTGGGCGCCAACGACAAAGTGCGTTGCGGCGTAATCGGATTCTCCGACAGACACCGTCAATCACATATACCTGCTTTCATGCAGCATTACAAGGAAATGAATTTTGATATTGTTGCAGTATCAGATATATGGAAATACAGAAGAGAAGAAGGTGTTGAGTTTTTAAAAAAGAAAATGGAACACGATATCATTGGTTGCAAAAACAATGAAGAATTATATTCACTCAAAGACATCGATGCTGTATTTATTTCTACGGCTGACTTTCAGCATGCGCTTCATACTATCGAAGCGTTGAAGGCAAAGAAAGATATCTATGTCGAAAAACCTTTTGCCGAAACAATGGAGGACAACCGTGCTGCATTGAAAGCCGCAAAAGAATCTGACAGAATCATCCAAGTGGGATCACAAAGAAGATCGGGACCTAACTACCATGCTGCAGCAAAATTCATACAGGATGGAAAGTTCGGAGACATCACCATGGTTGAACTTACATGGAATGTCAATCAGCCGGGAAGATGGAGAAGACCGGATCTTGTTTCAAAATGCCGCGAAGAGGATCTCGATTGGAAGCGATATCTGATGAACAGACCATTTGAAAAGTTTGATCCAAGAAAATATTTGGAATACCGTCTCTTCTGGCCCTATTCATCAGGCATGCCTGGTCAATGGATGAGTCACCAAATTGATACCGTGCATTGGTTCACCGGATTGAAACATCCAAGAAGCGTGGTGGCCAATGGTGGAGTATATCAGTGGAAAGATGGAAGAAGAAACTGGGATACCACAACAGCAGTATTCGAGTATGGTCCGGCCGATGATCTGTCAAAAGGCTTCCAGGTAGTATTCATGTCGAGAATGCACCATGGTGATGAAAATCCAAGTGAAATTTACTACAGCAATGGCGGTGAGTTGAACCTGATGACCAACAAGGTTTCTCCAAAAGGTGGACTCAGAGAGGGAGCAGCGAAAGCAATGAACATGAAGGCAAACCTTCTGCAGGAAGTAAATCTTACTGACCTTGCCATCAAGGTTGAAACAGGCGCAAACACAGGTGGAGACATGCTAACATCTGCACACGTCCGCAATTGGATGGAGTGTGTGAGAAGCAGAAAACAACCCAATGCACCAGTTGAAGCAGGGTACACACATTCGATTGCAACCATCATGACCAATGCAGCAGCAAGAACAGGTCAGAAAGTAACATTCGATGAAAAAACACAAGAAGTAATGGCTGGTGGAAAAGTCTTCAAATATTAATCCATATAAGCACGATTCAATTAAAACGGCGGCTGCCTTGGTAGCCGCCAATTTTTTCTTTGGCACCAATGTCATTGCAGTAAAAAAAATTGCTCCCCTCTTTATTTCTCCCATTTCCTTGGGATACCTGAGAATGGTTTTTGCCACGGTTGTATTCTTTTTTATTCCATATGTTATTGGCAAAAATGAAAAAATCAAGAAAGCAGATTTGATCACTATTTTCTTGGCTGCCATCACTGGAATATCCTTGAATCAGATCTTGTCCATCAATGGCATTGCACATACCAATCCAGTTCATGCCTCTCTCTTAAATATGGCTACACCCATTTTTGTATCGCTGCTGGCGACTGTCTTTTTAAAAGAGAGATTTGGTTGGAATAAAATCCTGGGACTTCTACTTGGGATTTCAGGTGCCTGGATGATGATTGTGACGAGAAATATCGGGACATCACAAAACCCTGCAACATTGATTGGCGACGCGATGGTTTTGATCGCAGCAGTCTGCTACTCATCATACCTGATTCTGATTAAAAATATCACAGGCAAATACCACTTCATCACTGTGCTCAAATATGTATTTCTAATAGGAACGATCGTGAGCACGCCATATTGTTTATCAGATTTTCAAAACATTTCTTGGTCCACCATACCTTTATCTGCTTACTATTGGTTCTTTCATATATTATTTCTCGGCACTTTTTTGAGTTACCTGTTGATGAACTGGGGCGTGCAACAATGGGGACCCTCTAAAACAGGAAGCTTTGTATATTTTCAGCCGTTGTTTGGAACATTAGGTGCAATATTCATCCTGAATGAATCATTGACCCCCACTAAAATCATTGCGGGTGTTTTGATTGTTGCGGGCGTATGGATCAACGCTGTGCAACGCAAGAAAGCTGCTATTGAATGATATTGTTTTTCTTTAACCAGGATTTCATTGCCTGGATCCAACTTTCTGAACTCGTCTTATTGATCATCCCAAATCCATGTCCCCCTGTTTCATATACAAAGAGCTCAGCCTCCACCCCATTGGATTTCAGGGCATCCACATACAAATGTGAATTTTCAATGGGCACCACTTTGTCATCTTTGGCGTGAACAAGAAAAGCGATGGGCGTATTGGCATTCACATGCATTTCGTTGGAAAAATAATTCATCATGCTTTCAGTAGAATCTTTCCCCAACAGATTTTTCCTGGAACCTACATGAGAGAACTTGCTAAAAGAGATGACAGGATATCCCAAAATTTGAAAATCAGGACGCACAGAGATCTTACTGTTCTCTTTGATTTTAATATCATCGTAGTGAACAGCCAGTGAACTGGCCAGGTGCCCTCCTGCCGAGAATCCCATGATACCAATCTTATTCGGATCAACTTTCCAATCTTTGGCATGCTCCCTTACCAATTGTACTGCCCTTTGTGCGTCCTGCAAGGGTGCGATTTTTTTATCGGGTTGATGCTCATCGGAAGGAATCCTGTATTTCAACACCAATGCATGCATGCCGATGCTGTTGAAATACTTCGCTACGTCGGTCCCTTCGTGTTCAGAAGCAAGGATGCGGTATCCACCACCCGGACAAATAACGACACAGGGTTTCGGGGCATCGGTCCCTGCAGAAAAAAACATATAGCCGGGAATGGAGACTTTTGAAATGCGCAACACACCGTCCACTGCGCTTGATTCTTCATCTGGGGCATCAATGTAATTGGGAATCTTTTTATACAAAGGATTGTATTGCGCATTGGCGATTGCAATACAAGAAAGAAAAAAGATGGTTGAAATATATTTTTTCATGGTGAAAAATTAATTTCTGATCGAACGGATGATTGCCAACACTTCTGCTGCAATTTTTTCAATACCGGCATAATCTTTTGCATCCATTAGTTTTTTACTCACCAGCTTGCTTCCCATACCTACTGCACTTACGCCAGATTGGTACCACCCTTCTATGCTCTCTCTTGTAGTATCAACGCCACCGGTGGGCATGAATACCATCTTGGGAAAAATATCCTTGATGCCTGCCATGAATGCAGGACCCAGCATATTACCGGGAAACAGTTTTACAAATTTGACTCCTGCATTTTCTGCTGCCTGTATCTCTGTGGGTGTCATGCATCCGGGTCCGTAGAAAATATCATGCTTGGTGCAATAGGCGGCCACATCCCCGTCATAACCGGCACTCACAAGAAAAGCAGCGCCTGCATCCAAGTATGTTTTTGCCTGGTGCAAATTTTTAATGGTTCCGATTCCTATGATCGCATCCGGCATTTCAGCATTTTTCACTTCCACCAATTTTTTGAAATTGGCAAGGGCCTCCTCGCCTCTGTTGGTAAACTCAATTGTTCTGACACCGGCCTTGTACAATGCTCTGAAAATTTCAATGCTCACTTCTTCATTTGCGTTGAAATACAATGGAAGCATGCCTTGTGAGGTGATGGCATCAATGATTTGTTGGGTCTTGTACATGAAAATAATTTAACGTTGAACATTGGCTCCTACGCCTGTATGAATAAGATTTTCAATCTCCTGTATGGTTGCATAATTGGTGTCGCCCGGAAAAGTATGTTTCAGCGCACTTGCTGCAACCCCGAATTCAGCTGCATCCTGCATAGATTTTCCAGCCATCAATCCGTAAATCAATCCACTGGCAAAACTATCTCCCGATCCTACCCTGTCAACAATATGTATATCATATTTCTTGGTAAGATGAAATTGCTTTCCATCGGAAATAAAACCCGCGAGCTCATTGTAGCTTGCTGATTGATTCATTCTCAATGTTGATGCAAAGTATTTACAACCAAATCTGCCTTGCAAATCTTTGATGGCGTTTTCAAAAGTTGATAGATTGGATTTTCCAGCATAGTCAAAATCACCCAATGGATGTCCCAATGCCGCATAGAAGTCCTTTTCCATCCCAATCACCACATCAACATATTTCCACATGGATGATATGACGGGTGCTGCCTGTTCGGATGTCCACATCTTTTTTCTGATATTCAAATCAAAGCTGGTAGTGATTCCCTTTGACCTGGCTATTTTTAATGCCTGTTCAGTCATGTTTGCAGCCTCTTGGGAAATGGCAGGTGTGATACCCGAAACATGCAACCAGCCGGCTCCTTCCAATATTTTTTCAAAATCAAATTCATTGGCTGTTGCCTTTGCAAAGGAAGAATCCTTTCTGTCATAAATCACTTGAGAAGAGCGTATGGATGCTCCAGATTCAACATAATAAACTCCCATTCTATCGCCACCCCTGATGATGCCACTTGTATCGACACCAAATTTTCTCATATGGTTGATCGCTGATTGTCCGATGGCATTGTCTGGAAGCTTGGAAACAAATACACCTTGCAGTCCGTAGTTGCATACCGCGATCGCAACATTCGACTCACCTCCACCGTAATGGACATCAAATGATTCTGATTGTAAAATTCTTTTGTGATGGGGAGTGGATAGCCGCAACATGATTTCCCCCAAAGTGACCACTCTTTTTGACATGGGCTGATAGATTTATTGTCATCCTGAAGGTAACAATTAATCATCAACCAGGGGGCAAGCGGACTTGTACAAAGCATATTTCTACGAAATCGTTCAAGTGCCACAGATGCGAATCTGCATGTGATTTTTAACTACATTTATTACCTGATTTTTTAATTATGAAAAGAATAAGCTCGTTTTGGATCTTGATATTGCTTGTGCAATCAGTGTATGCCCAACAAACGCAAAAACCACCATTGCATGGAAAAGATTGGATGGCCATTACCGGCAAACCGCTGGCAGCAACCGCAGGAGCGAAGCTGTTTCATGCGGGTGGAAATGCTGTGGATGCTGCATGTGCCATGCTGGCTGCAACCTGCACCATGTGGGATGTGTTGAGTTGGGGCGGTGAAACACAGGCCATCATTTACAATCCAAAAACAAAAAAAGTTTTCAGCATCAGCGCCATGGGTGTTGCACCAACTGGAGCAACTCCCGCGTTTTTCAAAAGCAAGGGATACAATTTTCCTCCTGAATATGGACCGTTGGCAGCGACAACTCCAGGAACGCCAGGGGGACTCTGTTACATGTTGGCAGAGTATGGAACAAAAAGCTTGAAGGAAGTGCTGGAACCTGCCATGCAATTGGCTTCCGGCTACCCCATTGAAGCCCAAACCGCCAATAGCATTGAAAGAGGAAAAGAAAGAATCAAAGAATGGCCATACAGTAAATCGGTTTTTCTTCCACATCTCGGTGAAAAAAGAGAAGCACCGGAAGCAGGAGAAATATTCGTTCAAAAAGATTTGTACAGCACACTTTCAAAAATGGTAGAAGCCGAGCAAAATGCGCTCAAAAAAGGAGCAACTCGCAAAGCTGCGATCATGGCTGCTTTTGAAAGATTTTACAAAGGTGATATCGCAGATGAATTTGTTCGTGGTTGTCAGGAACAAGGCGGACTCATTACCAAACAGGATTTGGCCAACTGGAAACCTGTGGAAGAAGCACCAACACATGTTCAATACAAAGGCATTGATGTGTATAAACTCCAAGAGTGGACACAGGGTCCGGCGATGCTGCAGGCATTGAACATTCTGGAGAATTTTGATCTCAAATCAATGAAATACAACAGTGTTCAATACATCAATACTGTTTACCAAGCAATGAGCATGGCGTTTGCTGACCGTGATTTCTATTACGGAGATCCCAAATTCAGTCCACAGATTCCCATGAAAGGATTGCTCAGCAAGGAGTACGCAAAGCTGCGTGCAAGTCAGATTGATACCACTAAGAATCTTGCCAACGTTGGACCCGGTGATCCATATCCTTTTGAAGGCAAAACAAATCCCTTCAAAGAACTCTTGGCAAAAAGAGGATTTGCGGAATTTGACAGCAGTGGAAGAAATTTTGTTCCTGCACATGACTCAGGCGGACTCGCCATGGTTGATATGGAATACCTGGACAGGTTGTGGAGAGGAACCACTTCTGTAGAAGCAGCTGATAAAGAAGGATGGGTTGTATCCATCACTCCAAGTGGAGGATGGATCCCTGCATGCATCGCAGGAAAAACAGGTGTGGGAATGAGTCAGCGCATGCAAAGTTTTGTGTTGGATTCAAGTTTGAACCCCTTCAATGTTGTGGCACCCGGCAAGCGTCCGCGTGTAACCCTCACTCCCAGTCTTGCAATGAAAGACGGAAAACCATTTATAGCCTTTGCAGTACAGGGTGGTGATACACAGGATCAAAATCTTCTGCAGTTTTTCCTGAACATGGTTGAATTTGGCATGACCGTCCAACAAGCAACCGAAGCAGCCAATATCAACAGCAATCAACTGTGGCTTTCTTTAGGCGGCATGAAAACAGATGACCGCAAACCTAAACCAGGTAGCATTCTCTTGCATGACAGCACTCCGCAATCAGTCAGAGATAGATTGAAAAAGATGGGATACTTGTTGAGTTTTGACGACAGAACATCCGGACCCATCAATGCTATTTATTTTGATTGGAAACATGGAAGTCTCTGGGGAGGATCCAGCAACCACGGAGAAGATTACGGAATAGCCTGGTAAAAAATCAAGACAGCTTTTTCAATGCATCGCTGATGCGCTGCATGGCTGATTCAATTTTCTCCATGCTGTTTGCAAAGGAGATCCTGATACAGGTTGGCTCACCAAACGCTCTTCCAGTAACAGTAGAAACATGTGCTGTATTGAGAAGGTACATGCAAAGATCATCTGCATCCTTGATGACTTCTTCACCATTCTTCTTTCCAAAGTAAGCAGTCACAACCGGAAAGACATAAAAAGCACCATCCGGTTCAGCAATTTGAATACCCGGAATGGCTTTCAACAACTGAAGCATGCGCTCTCTTCTTCTGCCAAACTCTTTGTTCATTGCAATACTTGGGGCAAGGTCGCCTGTCAACGCCTCGATGGCACCGCGTTGTGTAACCGCATTGGTACCGCTGGTGTATTGACCCTGCAATTTTTCACATGCTTTGATCACATCAGGATGTGCAGCGATGTATCCCAAGCGATATCCTGTCATGGCATAGCCCTTGCTCAAACCATTGATGATGATGATCCTGTCTTTCAGATCTTCAAACTGGGCAATGCTTTCATGATTGCCCACAAAGTTGATGTACTCATAGATCTCATCAGAGATGATAAAAATATTAGGATGCTTTCTGAAAACTCCTGCCAATGCAGCAAGTTCATCTTTTGTATAAACAGACCCACTTGGATTGCAAGGGGATGAGAAAATAAACAATTTGGTTGAGGGTGTGATGGCAGCTTCCAACTCAGCAGCGGTGAGCTTGTATTTGTTTTCAATGGAAGTACGTACAAGGGTTACTTTGCCTTCAGCCAGTTTAACAATTTCAGAATATGTAACCCAATAAGGTGTGGGAATCACCACATCATCTCCTTTGTCAACCACTGCCATGACAACATTTGCCAAGCTCTGTTTAGCACCGGTGGAAACCAGGATATTCTCAGGTTTGTAATCAAGATTGTTGTCTCTTTTCAGCTTGGTACAAACTGCCTCCCGCAAGTCGGGATAACCGGCAACCGGCGTATAATGGCTGTAGTTGTCATCAACTGCCTTTTTGAGCGCATCCTTGATGTGAACAGGTGTATCAAAATCAGGCTCTCCCAGCGAAAGGTCGATTACATCAATCCCCTTGGCCCTGAGCTCTCTGCCAAGCTTTGCCATTTTGAGGGTTTCCGGTTCGGCGAACAAATCCAATCTTGAGGAGAGTTTCATACAATTAATTTGCCGCAAAGTTAAAAAACCACCCCATAAATCAGCAGAAAGTTAGTCACAGTTCCCGAGCTGTTTTGGGAGTCCAAAAAACCTCCTTTTACCCTGATTTTGAGGCTAAAATCCCTATCTTTGCCGCCCCCGACATCCGTCGGGGGCGTTTTATTTTTAAAGCCTAAACCAAAACAGATATGCAACTGAAAGGATTGGTTCGTTTTTTTGCGATTGCATTGATCCTCATTTCGATTTACCAGCTTCATTTTACACTGGTTGTGCGCAACCACGAAAAAAAGCAGGAATCGAAAGCATTGGCTTTTGTGAAAGCCAATTTTCCAAATGCCGATACCGAGACAAAGGACCTGGAATTCAACAGAAGATTCCGCAGATTGTTGGACAGCACGAAAGATGTGACTGTTACCTATGGCATCACAGGAGAAATCAGCTACCAAAAAGCGAAGGAGCAGGAATTGAACCTTGGACTCGATTTGCAAGGTGGAATGAGTGTAACACTGGAAGTGGAATTGGAAGGACTGCTTAGGTCACTCGCCAACAACCCCAAAGATGCAGCACTGAACAATGCCATCAACGAAGCCATCACCCAAAAGGCAAGCAGCGATGCAGACTTCATCACCTTGTTTGCTGACGCATATAAAAAACAAAATCCAAACGGAAGACTGGCTGCCTTGTTTGCAGGCACTGGCGGACGCACTGTGAAAATTGATGACAGCGACAATGATGTCATCAACAAGTTGAAGCAATCAGCAGACGGTGCGATCAGCAATACCTTCAATGTGCTTCAAAAGCGTATCGACCAGTTTGGTGTTGCACAACCCAATATTCAACTCGATAAAACAAAAGGAATCATCACCGTTGAACTTCCAGGCGTAAAGGATGATCCTGAGCGTGTGAGAAAATATTTGCAGGCAACCGCCAACCTCCAATTCTGGGAAGTTTACAACATTGGGGAATTGAGCAAGCCTTTTGAAGATGCTGAAAAAGCATTGAAAGCATACTATGACGGAGCAGGAGCATCTGCTGCAAAAGATACAACTGCGTCAACTGCAAAACTTGAAGCAACCAAAAAGACCGATACCAGCAAAGCAGCTACCATCGGCGAATTGGTCAAAACTGCTCCGGCAGCAAAAGCCGATAGCAGTCCCGCTTCTGTAAAATCATTCTTCGCCATTTTCCAACCCATCCCTCCTCAACAGGATGCATCTGGAAAAATGTCGTACGCACCAAATCTTGGTTACATAGCGGCAAGAGACACTGCCACTTTCAGCGAATACATGTCGATCGAATCAGTAAAAAGCCAATTCCCCGGAAATGTAAAAATTGCTTTTGGTGTTCCTGAATTGAACGACAAAGGACAAAAAAGCGATATCCTTCCGGTATATGGTTTAAAAACCATCGAGGGAAGTGACAAGGCAAGATTGGAGGGAGATGCTGTGCAACAGGCTTCACAGGATTATGATGACCGTGGTCGTCCAGCCATTAAAATGGCGATGACCAAACAAGGTGAAAGAATTTGGGGTGAATTCACCACCAACAATGTTGGAAGGGCCATTGCCATTGTTCTTGACAATGTTGTTTATTCAGCCCCCAACGTCATCAACCCAATCACAACTGGAAATACCGAAATCAGCGGAAACTTTACGATCGAAGAAGCGCAAGACCTTGCCAACATTCTTCAATCAGGTAAACTTCCTGCACCTGCTAAAATTGTTCAAGAGCAGGTCGTGGGACCAACACTTGGTGCATCAGCGATTGAAGGTGGTGCAATGTCATTCGGTATCTCATTCATCGTCATCTTCATCCTCATGCTTGTGTACTACAACACAGGTGGATGGGTTGCGAATATTTCACTCATCCTGAACCTCTTGTTCACTGTAGGTGTATTGAGTGCATTGGGTGCTACTTTGACTGCCCCTGGTATTGCGGGATTGGTATTGACCATCGGTATGGCAGTTGATACCAACGTTATCATATTCGAACGCATCAAGGACGAATTAAACTTTGGCAAAAGCTATCAGCTTGCCGTAGCTGAAGGATATAAAAGATCAATGGCTCCTGTACTCGATGGACACATCACAACATTGCTGACTGCTGTGATATTGTTCTATTTCGGATTGGGACCTGTACTTGGATTTGCAACAACGCAGATACTAGGTATCCTGCTCTCTTTGTTCTGCGGAATCCTGATTTCACGTCTGGTTACAGATTTCTGGACCAAAAAACAAAGACATTTTGAATACTTCACCGGCATCAGTAAAAGAGTATTCAAGCATGCCAACTTCAAGTTCATAGAATACAGAAAAATAGCATATATCATTTCTGTGGTTGTATTGGTGCTCGGTGTTGGAGCCTTATTTAACGGATTTGATCAAGGAGTTGAATACAAGGGCGGTAGAAGCTATACCGTTCGCTTTGACACTCCAACCCAAAATGAAAAAATAAGAGAATCACTCAAAGGTGTATTTGGAGAATCTCCCGTATTGAAGACTGTTGGTGACAACAAAACATTGAACATCACCACCTCATTCATGATTGACAATCCAAGTAAAACTGCTGACTCAGCTGTGGAAGTGGCATTGTACAATGGACTGAAGGAAAGTTTACCTGCAGGGCTCTCCTACGCTGATTTCAAAAAATCATACAAACAAAGTTCACAAACAGTGCAGCCTTCTATTTCAGACGACCTGAAAAAAGGTGCTGTAAAAGCAACCATCTTTGCGTTGATTGCCATCTTCCTGTATATCTTCCTGCGTTTCCGCGACTGGAGATATTCAATGGGAACAATCATCGCATTGTTGCACGACGTTTTTGTAACGCTGGCAGTGTTCTCTTTCTTAAAAGGAGTTGTGCCATTCCCACTTGAAATTGATCAGCATTTCATTGCAGCCATTCTAACTGTGATTGGTTTTTCGATGAATGATACTGTGATTGTATTTGACAGAATCAGGGAGTACAGCGGAAAGATGAAATCCGAATCAAAAGGTGTCATCATCAACAAGGCCATCAATGAGACATTGAGCAGAACCATCATGACTTCATTGACTGTATTCCTTACGTTGTTGATTCTCTTTGTTTTTGGAGGTGAGGTAACAAGAGGATTTGCATTTGCGATGTTGATCGGTGTTGTAACCGGTACATACTCATCCATATTCGTTGCTGCTCCAGTACTTGTAGACATCGCGAAGGATAAGCCTTTGGGATCAAGTGCTTCGAAGTAAAAGTCTTTAACTGTCAACCGTCAACTGTTAACTGTTAACTGTTGACGGTTTTTTTATACAGCAAACGAAGTACCACAGCCGCAAGTGGAGCTTGCATTGGGATTGTTGAACACAAATCCTCTTGCATCCAATCCGGTTTTCCAATCAATCTCCATTCCGAACAAATACAATTGATGTGCGGGGTCGATCAAACATGGGAGTCCCTCGATTTCATACACCTCATCCCTCTCCTTTTTTTCATCCATTTCTAGGACATAGCTGAGTCCTGAGCACCCACCACCCTTCACTCCAATGCGCAGCATTTTTGATACGTCCGTATTGGCGCCAAACAATCTTGCCAATTCCTCCTTTGCAGAGGGCGTAAGTTTAACAGGCAGTGCAGATATTGTTTCCATGATGCAAAATTAATGAGGAAGTGGCAATCATCAATTCGAATCCGATGCGGTACATTTGTTAAATCTTCAAAACGATGGGTGACGCGAAATACAACGATTCAGGGATAGAGATCAAAAAGCTGTATCAACAGGATGATTACCATGCTGATGCCTCCATGCCCGGATCTTTCCCATTTACCAGGGGTATCCAGGAGGATATGTACCGCGGGAAGCTCTGGACCATGCGTCAGTACGCTGGATTTTCAACGGCGGAGGAAAGCAATAAGCGATATAAATTTTTATTGGAACAGGGGGTAACCGGACTCAGTGTCGCATTTGACCTGCCAACCCAGATTGGATACGACAGTGATCATGCCTTGGCAGAGGGAGAAGTCGGCAAAGTGGGTGTTGCCATCGACAGCATCGAGGACATGGAAATTTTATTCGAAGGAATTGATCTTGAAAAAGTATCCACCTCCATGACAATCAATGCCACCGGATTTATTTTATTGGCATTGTATGCCGCTGTCGCAAAAAGAAAAGGGGCGGATATTTCAAAACTGAATGGAACAATCCAGAACGATATCTTAAAAGAATATGCTGCCAGAGGGACCTACATCTACCCACCCCAGCCTTCGATGCGCATCATCACAGACATCATGGAATGGTGCAGCAAAGAAATGCCCAAATGGAATACCATCTCCATTTCAGGATACCATATTCGTGAGGCAGGCAGCACTGCAGTGCAGGAAGCAGCATTTACCTTGAGCAATGGCAAATCATATGTAAGAGCTGCCCTGGAAAAAGGAATCGATATCAATACCCTTGGTAAACGTCTTTCATTTTTCTTCAACGCACACAACAACCTTTTTGAGGAGGTAGCCAAGTTCAGGGCTTCCAGAAAGATTTGGGCGAACATCATGAAAGAACTGGGCGCTACAGATCCAAAAGCAATGATGCTGCGTTTTCATACCCAAACAGGAGGAAGCACCCTCACCCAACAGCAACCGCTGAACAATATTTCAAGAGTAACCATTCAGGCATTGGCTGCGGTATTAGGGGGCACACAATCACTCCATACCAATGGATATGACGAAGCCCTCGGACTTCCAACGGAGGAAGCTGCTCAAGTTGCACTTCGATCACAGCAAATCATTGCCTTTGAAAGTGGGGCTGCAGATACTGTGGATCCATTGGGCGGTTCCTTTTATGTAGAAAAGCTTACTGCTGAGATGGAAAAAGAAATCAAAGAACTGATTCAATACATCGATCAAAAAGGAGGAAGCGTGAAGGTCATTGAAGAAGGTATCATGCAAGAACAAATTGCTGCAAGCGCTTATCAATACCAGAGAGCCATTGAAGAAAAACAAAAAATAATTGTTGGTGTGAATCAATTCACGACGCAGGATGCTTCCAATACGCCCGTGTTTAAAATTGATGACCAAGTGAGAGTTGCACAGGTTGAAAGATTGAAAAAATTAAAATCCAACCGAGACCAGCAAAAATCAAATGCGTGTTTACAGGCTATCAAGGAAGCTGCTGCTTCCCATACCAATTTGATGCCGCTCGTAATAGATGCTGTAGAAAGTCATTGCACACTGGGAGAAATATCAGATACACTTCGAGCCGTTTTTGGAGAACACAGGCAGTAATCAGCTGTACATTTCCATTCTCAATTCCTGCACACGCTTGTCATCCAGGTATTCATCAAAGGTCATCAATCGATCGATGGAACCTTTGGGTGTCAATTCAATGACTCTGTTGGCCACTGTTTGCATGAATGTATGGTCGTGTGATGTGAGCATGACAATGCCTGGAAAATTGATACATCCTTCGTTGAAACTTTGAATGCTTTCCAAATCCAGGTGGTTGGTTGGCTGATCCAAAACGATGCAATTGGGGTTTTGCAGCATCATCCTGCTCACCATGCATCTTACTTTCTCTCCTCCACTCAACACCTTTGTTTTTTTCATGATATCGTCACCACTGAAAAGCATTTTACCGAGGAATCCACGCAAAAAAGGTTCATCCGCATCTGTTACATGTGGCGGAACAAATTGCCGCAGCCAATCAAGCAACCCAAGGTCTTCATTGAAGAAAGATCCATTTTCAATCGGCAGATAGGTTTTGGTAATGGTTGTTCCCCATTCGAAACTTCCTTTGTCGGCGTTCATTTCATTGTTGATGATTTCAAAGAAGGAGGTCACAGCCAACGGATCCTTGCTCACAAAAGCAACTTTATCACCTTTGCTCAATGAGAAAGAGACCTTGTCAAACAATACCCTGCCATCGACTGACTTTGACAATGCATCTACTGTAAGAATCAGATTTCCCACTTCTCTCAATGGCTGAAAAATTATACCAGGATATTTTCTGTTGGAAGGCTCGATTTCTTCTATGGTGAGTTTTTCCAATGCCTTTTTTCTCGCAGTTGCCTGTCTTGACTTTGATGCATTTGCACTGAAGCGGGCAATAAAGTCAAGCAAGGCTTGGCGCTTGTCTTCAACTTTTTTATTCTTGTCACTCAACTGACGCGCCATCAACTGAGATGATTCATACCAGAACGTATAGTTACCAGTGAACACCTTGATCTTCTGACGATCCACATCAGCCACATGCGTACAAACAGCATCCAGAAAATGTCGGTCGTGGCTCACAACAAGAACGATGTTCTCATAGTCAGCCAAAAAATTTTCCAACCAACCAATGGTTTCAATATCCAATCCATTGGTAGGCTCATCCAGCAAGAGAATATCCGGATTGCCAAAAAGGGCCTGTGCCAACAATACACGCACCTTCATGTTTGAAGGCATGTCCTTCATCAAGGTTTGATGGAATTGCTCCGTTACTCCCAGATCACTTAATAAAGTAGCCGCATCGCTTTCTGCCGTATAGCCACCCATTTCACCAAATTCTGCCTCCAATTCACCAGCACGAATGCCATCTTCCTCTGAAAAATCTTCCTTGGCGTAAATCTTCTCACGCTCCTGAGTAATCTCCCACATCTTTTTGTGTCCCATGAGAACGGTGCTCAACACTGTTTTTTCATCGAACTGAAATTGGTTCTGATTCAACACCGCCATGCGTTCACCTGGCGTAATATCTACAAATCCTTTGTTGGGCTCGATTTCACCACTGAGAATTTTCAAAAAGGTACTTTTTCCGGCACCATTGGCACCAATGACACCATAACAATTGCCTTTGATGAAGTTGATGTTTACTTCATCAAACAATACTCTTTTTCCGTAGGCCAATGTGATGTTGCGTGCGCTGAGCATGGTGATCGATTTACTTTTATGGGACTGCAAAGTTAGCCTTTTTCAAGCTGATTTTCGGCATTAATGCGTATCTTAATACCGCAAAAAAATGAATGCATGAAACGGATACAACTGGCTCTATTCTTGGTGTTTGCAACGATTGTAATTTCATCCAACGCGCAAGCTCCCGTACAACAGCAAATCGAAACCAAAGCAAAAGCAATCTCTCCAAAACTCATTGAGTGGAGAAGACATATCCATCAAAATCCTGAACTCGGAAACAGGGAATTTAAAACCCAGGAATACATTGCGAATCACCTTGCAAAGCTTGGCATAGAGGTCACCAAACTCGCAAAAACAGGCGTACTGGGCGTTTTAAGAGGGGGTAAACCCGGACCGGTTATTGCACTTCGTGCAGATATCGACGGACTGCCTGTAAAGGAAAGAGTGGATGTCCCCTACAAGTCAACCGTCGTATCAGAATACCAGGGCAATCAGGTTCCTGTAATGCATGCATGCGGACACGATACACACACATCTATACTGATGGGTACTGCTGAAGTATTGGCATCCATGAAAAAAGATCTTCCAGGCAC
This sequence comes from Bacteroidota bacterium, assembly GCA_041183265.1. GTDB lineage: Bacteria > Bacteroidota > Bacteroidia > Chitinophagales > Chitinophagaceae > Pollutibacter. Next base: position 12,603 of record JBEGMC010000030.1, on the reverse strand, counting down.
CGTTAAATTCTTCTTTCAACCCGCAGAGGAAGGTCCCCCTGCTGATGAGGAAGGTGGTGCACCCTTGATGATCAAGGAAGGTGTGATGGAGAATCCAAAAGTAGATGCTGTATTGGGATTGCATATTTCCTCCTCATTGGAAATTGGAAAAATAAAATACAAACCAGGCGCCATGATGGCTTCTTCTGATTGGTTCACCATCAAAATAAAAGGAAAGCAAACGCATGGATCAACACCGTGGACCGGCATCGATCCTGTTGTCGTTGGATCACAAATCATCAATCAGCTTCAAACCATCGTGAGCAGACAGGAAGACCTGACGGTAGCTCCGCTGGTGGTGACCGTTGCAAAGTTTCATGCTGGTGTAAGAGCGAATATCATACCAGAAGAAGCTGAATTAGAAGGCACCATTCGCACGCTTGACAGCAAGATGCAGAAAGATGTACACGAAAAAATCAGAAAGATTTGTCAGTCAGTCGGCGATGCATGGGGAGCAAAAGTTGAAACTGTAATAGATACCAAAACGCTGGTAACATTCAATGACTCTGCCCTGGTGAACATGCTGATTCCTTCACTTGAAAAAGCTGCCGGCAAAGAGAATGTGGATTTGGGCAGATGGACAACCGGTGCAGAGGACTTTTCATTCTTCAATGAAAAAGCTCCAAGCTTTTTCTTCAATTTAGGAGGAATGCCAAAAGGCATGGATCCCAACAAGGCCGCTCCACATCATACACCGGATTTCTATCTTGATGACAGCATGTTGGATGTTGGTGTGAAAGCTTTTTGCAATATGGTGTTTGATTTTGCGGGGAAGAAGAAATAACAGTTAACAGTTAACGGTTAACAGTCAACTGTTAACCGGATAACTTCTAGCCCCAAATAACACACTCCCCACTCTGATCATATTCGATCCGCATGCAACGGCTATTTGATAGTCACTGCTCATACCCATGGAGAGCACCTTGAACGATGCAGATTCCTCAGGATAGGTTGATTTTATTTCATCAAAGGTCGATTTCAATTGCTGAAACTCAGATTGAATGAGATCCTGATTTTCTGAAAACGAGGCCATCCCCATGAGTCCAGTAATTTGAACATGGGGAAATTTTTTTTCCAAAAATATTTCAGCCGCAGCTGACCTCAATTCATCGACATCAAAGCCAAATTTTGTCTCTTCTCTCGCAATATGCATTTGCAGGAGACAGGGAATGACTCGATTTTTTTTACTTGCTTCTTTTTCAATGGCCTGTAACAACTTGATACTGTCCACTCCATGAATCAGTGATACAAATGGGGCGATGTATTTTACCTTGTTGGATTGCAGGTGCCCAATAAAATGCCAGTGAATGTCTTTTGGGAGTTCCTCTTGCTTTTTCACCAGCTCCTGCACGTAGTTTTCGCCAAATACACGATGTCCATTTTCATACATTGCAAGAATATCCTCATTGGGCTTGGTCTTTGAAACCGCTACCAATTGAACTCCATGCGCATTGCAATATTGATCGATGTCTTTGTAAGCATGCAAATCGACAGGCATAAAATTATCTTTCGATTGTATGTGGATTTTTTCTTTTGCGAAGTTCACGAAAATAAATCCAATATGACTACTTTCAGACAGAATTTGTATCATGCATCCATCTCAACAGGCAACCCTGAATTTTAAAGTCCAACGCGTTGTAGCCATCATTGCTGTCATTCTTTTTGCCTTTAAAATCATTGCATGGTGGATGACCAAATCTGTTGCCGTGCTGACCGATGCACTGGAAAGTACTGTCAACGTGGTAGCAGGATTCATCAGCCTTTACAGTTTGTATGTAGCAGCAAAACCGCGTGACAAAGAACATCCATACGGACATGGAAAGGCAGAATTTGTTTCTGCCGCTGTTGAGGGAAGTTTGGTCACCATCGCCGGATTTGTAATCATCTATGAAGCAATCGACAATTTTATTCACCCCCATGCCATACAAAAATTAGACACCGGTATGTTGATCATCAGCTTTACCGCCATCGTCAATTACGCAACTGGATGGTATGCCATTCGAGTGGGAAAGAAAAACAATTCATTGGCATTGGTCGCATCAGGGAAACATTTGCAAAGCGATACCTACTCTACGATTGGAATTGTGGCTGCCATGGCTGTTATTTTTTTCACTGGATGGATATGGGTGGATAGCTTGATTGCCATTGGATTTGCCTTTTTCATCATTTATACCGGATATACAATTGTCAGAAGCAGCATAGCCGGAATCATGGATGAAGCCGATCATGCCATGCTTGAAAAATTGGTTGGCAGGATGAATGAAAACAGAAGAGACAATTGGGTAGATCTTCACAACCTGCGCATCATCAAGTTTGGATCTGTTATACATGTGGACTGTCACCTTACTGTTCCCTGGTACCTGAATGTACATGAGGCCCACAACGAAGTAGATGCATTCAGTGAGATCGCCAGAAATGAATTTGGAGAGAGCGTTGAATTATTTGTGCATGCAGATGGCTGTCTTGATTTCTCATGCAGGATATGCAACAAAAAGGACTGCAGTCAACGGAAAAATTCTTTTGAGAAAAGAGTGGAATGGGATGTTCACAACATCGCCAGCGACGAAAAACACGGACTAGGCGTTATCTGAATGGGGAAATAACATATCAGGTCCGCAATCTTCTATCTGTTTTTGAGAAACATTCAGCTCCAGGTCCTTCAGCAAAGTTGACATACAAATGCCAAGCGCTATCGAAATCCTGCATACCTGTAAGACACTGGTATTGATTTTACCTAGTTCAATCCTGCTCATCTGGGTGTATTCGATACCTACCATGTCAGCCAAAGCTTGAATGGTAAGATCTTTTTCATTGCGCGCTTTGCGGATTCTTTGTCCTAGTTCCTGTGCAACTGTTTTAATTGGATGTGTTGCTGCTTCGCTTGACATGGATTGGATATTGAATTATGGACTTTCGTTGTATATGTCAAATATAGTACAATAAGTATATATACTTAACAAATATAGGTGTTTATACGTAAATCCAATTAGGCGGGCTCCTGCTGACTCAAGCAGTGAAAACTGCCCAGTCCCCAGATTATATCGGTAGAATCAATACCAATCACCTCACGCCCAGGAAAACATGTCTGGATGCTTGATAGAACTTCATCATCCTTGCTACATTTATATGTAGGAACAATGACTTGCTGATTGGCAATGTAAAAATTGGCATAGGATGCAGGTAGGCGCTGGTCCTCCCAGATCACATCATCAGGCATAGGAATTTCCACAATATTCAGTTGCTTACCGTTGAGGAGTCGCATGGTATGCAATTGCTTGAGATTGTGTTGAAGCAATGCATAATTTTCATCCTTTCTGTTTTCTTCAATAACTGTGATGACAGTATCCTCATTTACAAATCTGACCGTATCATCGATATGACCGTCGGTATCATCGCCCACAATTCCCTCATCAACCCACAATACCTGTTCCTGTCCATAGTAATCCATTAAATATTGCTCGATCTGAGATTGATTGAGGTGTGGATTGCGATTGGGATTCAACAAGCATGCTGTTGAGGTGATGACAGTTCCTGCTCCATTGAAATCCACAGAACCTCCTTCCATGATGATCCCTGGATGGAATACATCAAGTCCCAGGGATTTTCCAATTTTAGTTGGAATCACATCATCCAAATCAAATGGAGGGTATTTATTTCCCCATGCATTGTAATTCCAATCAACAATGGCTTTTTTGTTGGGATCTTGTTTGTTGAGCAGAAAAGCGGGACCATGATCTCTGCACCATGCATCATTGGTTGGATGCATATAAAAATGAACACGAGACATGTCAACACCAGCATCTTGCAGCAAAAGTGTGGCACTCAACTTCATCGCTTCATCACATACATTGATATTGACCTCTTCAAATCTCACCAAGGTTTTGATGAAAGCAACATAAGAGGGAAATATGGTATGGATTTTCCCAGGCCAAGATGCCTCCTTGTGAGGCCAGCTCAACCATGTTGATTGATGCGGAGCAAATTCTGCCGGGAAATAGTAGCCGAGTTGTTTGGGGGTCATTGGAGAGGTGGGGGTTGTAGGTTGCAAGTTGTAAGTTTTGGGTTGACGGTTAACTATTGACAGTTGACAGTTAACGGTTAACCGTCAACTGTCAACTGCTGTTGTACTAATCAATAAACCTCTTCACAATATCACCATACGAATCAATTCTACGATCACGCATAAATGGCCAGTGGGTTCTATAACTGTCAGTCTTCTGTGTGTCAATGTCAACTACCATCACCTCCTCATTGTCATGTGAAGCCTGCGACAACAACCTGCCAAATGGATTTGCAACAAATGATCCGCCCCAGAATTTCATCGCCCCGTTTTGCTCAAAGCCTACCCTGTTCACACTTACAACATGCACCCCGTTTGCAACTGCATGGCTTCTTTGGATCGTTTGCCATGCATTGAACTGTTCATCATTGGTAGCCTGATCCTGTGAAGTTGCCCATCCAATGGCAGTTGGATAAAACAATACCTCTGCGCCCATGAGTGCAGTCAGACGTGCAGCTTCCGGATACCACTGATCCCAGCAAATCAGCACTCCAATCTTGGCAAACTTGGTTTGAAAAACCTTGTAACCAAGATCACCTGGAGTGAAATAAAACTTTTCATAATAAGCCGGATCATCCGGGATATGCATCTTTCTGTATTTGCCCAAATAGGTACCATCTGCATCCAATACTGCAGTGGTATTGTGATAAATACCCTGTGTTCTTTTCTCGAATAAAGAAGCGATGATCACAACACCCAATTCTTTAGCAACGACCGATAATTGATCTGTTGATGCACCGGGAATGGATTCAGCCAATTTGAAGTTTTCATAATCCTCTACATCGCAGAAATACAAAGAGGTAAACAACTCTTGCAGGCATACAATGTTTGCTCCTTTCTCTGCAGCTTCCCTGATTCCTTTGACAGCCTTGTCCATGTTCTGCTTTGCATCTGAGGAACATGACATCTGAACAAGTCCAACTTTAAACCGTGACATATCTTTTATTTATGTTTCATTGAGCACCAGTTGTTGCAAATTGCTGATGCCAATGTTTTTTTGTGAAATAAATCCCTCTCCATATTTGACACCTATTCTCTTGCCCATCAGCCTTGCTCTGGAAACAATTGCATCCAAAAAATCCGGTGTGGATATATATGTTTGGGTGCCCTTTGACCCGTCAACACTTGTATGAAATTGTGTGGCATATGCTTTGATGGATTCCATGCGTTGCTCAAATACATCAGAAATATCAACAATCAAATCAGGCTCATAAAACCTGTCTTGTATGTAATGCAACACATGTTTGGGTCTCCACCTTGCCTGAGGTTTACCATCTTGATCAAATGTTTCAATTTTTGACAACCCTGAAAGAAAGGCAGATTCAACAATGAGCTTTCCTGCACGGCCATGATCCGGATGTCTGTCATCCAAAATATTGGCAAGGATTACTTCAGGTTGATATTTTCGGATGGCACTGATCAGCTTCAACTGATGTTCCTCATCATTCTTGAAAAAACCATCTCTCATTCCCAAATTTTCTCGCACTGAAAGGCCCATAACCTCTGCAGCTTTCTTTGCTTCTGCATCTCTTGTCTCGGCAGTACCTCTTGTGCCCAATTCACCTCTTGTCAAATCAAGCACACCGGCCTTGTTTCCTTTTTTAATCTCGTTGATGATCGTACCGGAGCAACTCAATTCAACATCATCGGGATGTACACCTATGCCAAGAACAAATAGTTTCATGTGGTGAAATTGATGCGCAAAGATACATTTTTGGATGATGCCGGACTTCCAAGCTTAGACGTGGCCGTACATTCTGGCAACCTCCAATACGATGCTTTCCATTTCAGCATCCGGACCTTTGGGCTCATAGTCCTGTTTCAAGCTGCTGCCAAATACCCAAGCTACGGTCTGCCAGAACCTGGCGGTGAATCCCCCGCGGTATTCTTTGATCAGATCATAACAGGTATTGCGGGTTTCACGGTTGATCAGTTTCATGAGAATTTTACCTTGGTAAACAGACAAGGCAGTCAACGGCTCCGTGAATTCTTTTTTCAACTCTTTTTCGCGGGTGCTCAAATACTTCATGCGTGCTTGTGCATCTTGGATTTTATCCAGATTTCTCACAACATCGTTGATGATGTAGCTGGCCTTTTTAGCATAAGGATACGTCACATACACAGCATTCCGCAGGCGGGTCCACTTCTTTAAATAAGCTCGCTGCTCATCTGTCATCTTTCCAAATAAGTTTACCTGGTCCATAACTTTGTACGTCATGGTATCGCCTTCATAAACAATATATGGAACCCACAAGGTGTCATGTTGCCCTGACTTCCATTGGGCATTTGCACTGGATACAATGCTGATCAGCAATATGATAAACAGCTTTCGCATGTATACTAAACTACGTATAATTTAGATTTCATCCTATTCCACATGCTCAGTAAAAATCCAACAACCATGATGATTGTGCCCAGCCACAACAAATTGATCCATGGGAAACGATATGCCTTGAGTGTGATGTAACGCATCACTGCATTGGATTCCTTCAATCCCAGCCTGACTTCTTGTCCCCTGCGCTCCAAAGCAAAAATCAAACTCTGTTCCATGATCGTATCGGTCTTAACCGAACTCCCACCATCTTTTACAAAAAAAGCAGGTGTTGAACTAAACTTTCTTCCATCCTTTGCATACACACTCAATTCAGACAACCAGGCACTGTCAACCACCGGCAGATCTTTGTTGTCATTTTTATTTGCTGCGAGCAATCGGTCAACCACCACAAAACCATTTGAATAGAAAACAGTGTCACCAACAGTTACTTTTTGGTAATTGAATGCTGCTGTGTCTTTGATGTTGTCTGGATTCAACCATGATGTGATGTAGACAAAAACATCGTTTGACAGATAATGTCTGGCACCCGGATTGGAGGAAAGATTGGTTCCTTCGCCTGACTTCATCAGGAAGGCATTTGGACGTACATCGAATTCCTCCACGATGCTATTGTCGGCAGTATCGGTTTTGAGAAACTTTATTTTGAAATAAACCCTGTCGTCTTTTTCAACAGCTGAATCACCCAAATACGTAACCGTATACTTTCCCATTGGAGTGGGCACGTTGTAAATGAGCGTGACATTTTCACGTGGATCTTCATCCTTGCCCTTTGCATCTTTGAGTCCGGCTACTGCAATTCCTGTGCGGTTCTCTGATATCAATTCTTTTTTGGAGGATGATATCAAAATACCCACGAGCATCATGCCAAATCCAACGTGTGCGATGGAAGAACCAGCTGCTTTCATTTTCCATTTGATCACAGCAGCCAAATAATGAAAATTAGCAACTACTGCATATATGGATGAGAACAAGGCCAGGTGAATGGCAGCCAAATAACCTGAACCATACTTATTATAATCAATGTTCCCAAAGTAACTGATGCTGATAGAAAGTGCGAATGCCAATGCAGTGGGTATCCAAAGTTTGGACCAAATGAATTTTCTTGTCGTGTTCTTGTATTTGAGATACTGCGTCATGGCAGTCAGTAATCCCAAAATAATTGCAACCAGCACCATGATACGGTTGTATACAAATTCAACGTCCTCTCCAATAGCCCATTTGGTTCCAAATAGTTTATTGAAGAAAGGAAGTGAGGTGAGGATGATGATATACAATCCTGCAATGAACAGAAGCAGTGAACCAACGAACATCCAGAACTCTCGACTGTCAAGGTTTTCCTCTTTTACTTCAACAGGAACATTTTTCCTGTCTTTGAAATAAAAAATCAGTGGGGCTGACAAAAACGCAAGCATCATGATGATCAAATGCCAATAGAGGGTACTGCCCTCACCGGTAAATGAGTGCACAGAAGTATCTCCCAATACGCCGGTTCTGGTCAGGAAAGTAGAATACAGCACGAGTAGATAGGATGCAACGATGAACATGTAACTGGCCTTCAATGAATGTCCGGTACTCTGAAATATCAAAAGCGTATGAATGCCTGCTACCAACAACAACCAGGGAACAAGTGATGCATTCTCCACCGGATCCCATGCCCAGTATCCTCCGAAAGTAAGTGATTCATAAGCCCAGGCAGCACCCATCATGATGCCCAGTCCAAGGATACCTGCACAAAACAAAGCCCAGGGCATCGCTGGGCGAATCCAGCCCTTGTGGTCTTTTTTCCAAAGTCCCGCTAAAGCATATGCATAAGGAACAACAGCAGAGGAAAATCCCAAGAACAGTATGGGTGGATGAATAACCATCCAATAATTCTGAAGCAAAACATTCAAACCGTTTCCATCGGTCAGGTATTTGGTGAGATAATCAGGATCCTGAAAGATCGGAGCATCAGGAAATTCATTCCGCATCAATACAAATGGATTTGATCCGATGCGCAGATCAAAAAAGTAAATACCAATCAAGAAACTTGCAAGAAAAACCTGCAGCAGACTTATAACCGTCATTACCGGCGCTTCCCACTTCTTTGAAAATTTCAGCAGCACCAAACCAATCACTGCATTCCAGAATCCCCAGAGCATGAAACTTCCTTCTTGACCTTCCCAAAAACAACTCAATAGATACTGCACATCTAAACTTCTCTTGGAGTGTTGGTGTGCATATTTGTATTCGAAATAATGATTATAAATAATGAGATACAGTGTTACAAATACCGCTAAAATAGAAACGGCATTGATAACAAATGCTGCCCTCGAGAGCGATTTCCAGGATTTTTCATCCAATGTATCTGCATGCCGTGTTGTTTTGTAATAGGAAAAAAAAGCCACCATTGCTGCCGCGAAAGCAAGCAATGTGAAGAATGTGCCGATCTGTCCAATCAGCAAATGCTCATCCGTGTATTTGATCATAATTGAGTTGACTTTTCGTCCTTGTATTTAGAAGGACATTTAAGTACGATTTCTTTGCATTCAAATCTTCCATCTTGCATGGCACCTTTCATCACCACCCTGCTGCTTTTTTCAAAATCAGTTGGCTTGGCATTTTTATAAACGACTTGTGCGTAGGCACCCAGTGAGTCAACAGCAGTGAACGACAAATAATTCGGATCCTTGATGGGATCGTAAACGATGGGTTTGGTTGTATCTACCTTGGCAATGATGTGCACAAACTTGCCTTCTTTTTTTTGAGCAGATTCAATGGAATCATAGGTACTCATATCCCCCATCAAACTGATCAAAGCTGCGATGGCCAGTGCCACCAAAACGAGTCCAACGATATGTATTTTTTTCATAGCAGTATGATCCGCAAAATTACGCCAAATTACTCCTCAAAATCGTTGCGCGTGACTTTAGTTTTTTCTTAACTTGCGCTCCCTAATTCATCCAGATCAAATGATCGCAGACCTATCCAGATTCGACCCCAATGGGGTCAGCGTAGCGAACAACAACCTGTTCGGACTCCCTTTTACTGAAGAAAACGCATCATTGATCATCGTTCCAGTGCCATGGGAAGTGACGGTTAGCTTCAAATCCGGAACGGCCCGATCACCTGAACATATTTTAGAGGCAAGTTTACAGGTTGACCTGTTCGACACACAGTTTCAGAACAGCTGGAAGAGAGGGGTTTTCATGAAGCCGGTTGACAAAAAAATCCTTCTCAAAAACGATTACCTGAGAAAAGAGAATGAACTCTACCTGCACTTCATCAACTCAGGTGAAAAGATCGAAACCAATAAATTCATGTGCAAAACACTCAAGGAAGTAAATGAGGGATGCAGGTTCATGAATGATTGGGTCTATGAACAAACAGCTCCTCAGCTGAGCAAAGGCAAAAAGGTTGGATTGCTCGGCGGTGACCACAGTGTAGCCTATGGGTTGATCAAAGCCCTATCAGAAAAAACGGATGCATTTGGGATATTGCAAATCGATGCCCATTGTGACTTGCGGAAATCATACGAGGGATTGGATCACTCACACGGATCGATCATGTACAATGTGTTGAATGATTTTCCACAGGTTACTAAACTCATACAATTAGGCATTCGTGATTACTGCGAAGCAGAGTGGCAGTGTATTTGTGAAAGTGACAGAAGGGTGGCGACCTATTTTGAAAAAGAAATCAAGGAGAGACAATTTGAAGGTGAAACCTGGTCACATATCAGCGAGGAAATCATCAACCAACTTCCTCAAAAAGTTTACATCAGTTATGATGTTGACGGACTCGATCCAAAACTATGTCCGCATACAGGCACTCCCGTTCCGGGGGGATTCGAATTGGAGCAACTCAATTATCTCTTCAAAAAAATAGTGGACAGCGGCAGGGAAATCATTGGATTCGACCTCAGTGAAACCGGTGTCAGCAAGGATGGATGGGACGAAAATGTAGGCGCAAGAATTTTGTTCAAGTTATGCAACTTGATGTTGAGCCAAAATTAATCAAATGTCAAAAAGCAGGGTTTACGATTATGTTGTGGTGCTCAAAAACAACAACAGACCAGTGATGGAGAAAACAGGATGGATGCTTTCATTCATGTCATTGCTCCCAATCAGTATTTTGATATACCAGGACCCAGGTTCCTTCATGGCGTATTTGCTCCTGTTTGTTGTTGTTGTCTTGATGATCAGCTTATACATCGACAAACGAAAACATAAGCGTCCACAGTTCCTTTCCCTGCTCCTATGTATTGGCGTAGGCCTTATCTCTGTTTCAGGAAATTTCATACTCGGCATCCTATATCTAATCGCAGGAATCAGTGAAAGATTTTTATCATCAAACGTTGAAATTGGATTTTCAGATCAGCAGATCGTTCGCAAAGGCATCACCACCAAAACATATGCTTGGAGTGAACTCAATAACGTAATGATTAAAGATGATTTGCTGACAATGGATTTCAAAAACAACACCCTTCTTCAAGCATATACAGATGACGAAGATGATGAAGAGTATGATGTGGAGGATGAGGAGTTTAATGAGTTCTGCAGGAGGAGGTTGTCATTGTTGTAGTTGTTGTCGTTGTTTTCAAATAGTTAGTTGAAAGTTGTAAGTTTTAGGTTGTATGTTGTAAGTTATTTTAATTATAATATCTGATAACTATGACAACCACGACAACAATGAAAACAATGACAACTGAATAAACTCACAACTTATAACTTATAACTTACAACTCATTGGGCAAGATCATAATCAAAATCTCCTTTAATCCTCTCCATTGGTGGATTGAAATAACCAAATTTCAAATCAGGGAATTCATCACGCAGCAATTGCATCATTTCTCTGATGCCAATTTTCTCCGATTCCTCTACAATGCCCATCCTTCCTAAATACCAATCAGGATCAATATTGAAATTTCTCCATTGAATCATTTTCAGGTTGGTCTGCCTGATCAATTTTCTGAGTGCCTCATATTCAGCTGAGGTATCTGTCATTCCTGGAAACACGAAGTAATTGATGGAACTCCAGCCGCCAAATTCATTCACAACTTTCAGGCTTTCTACTATGTCTTCGAATGCATAATTATTGGGACGATAATATTTCTCGTACCATGATTTTTGTGCAGAGTTGGTGCTGACACGAATGGAATCCAACCCTGCTTCACAAAGCGCCCTCACGGCCTTTGGCATGGAACCGTTGGTATTGATATTGATGCTGCCCCTTGGGGTATGTTTTCTGATCTCAATGATGGCCTCACGAATGGTCTCCCACATCAACAAAGGTTCACCTTCACATCCCTGTCCGAAACTTACAATTGGAAAAGGTGCATTCATCAAATGCGGAACAGTAAACTCGACAATTTCGGCTGCAGTCGGCTTGAATGTAAGTCTGTCCTGCGTAGAGGGTATGCTCTCCTCTTCAGGTTGAAATGAAATACATCCCACACAATTGGCATTGCATGCAGGTGAAGTGGGCACCGGACACTCCCATCTTGAAAGAAACATATTCCTCGCAGCGGGACAAGTATAGGTTCTGCAACATTTTTCTGCAAGATGATTGACAAGGCGGTTGTTGGGATAGCTGTTTAAAAAATCTTCCACCCCATGTTCTATTTTGACAGCATCGTATCCGCTGCACTCCTGGCGAATGTCTTTTTCAATTCTCAATGCTGTTACATAAAAAGCATCATTATACCAACCAGCTGCTGTATAACAGAATAGTGGAAGCGTTGGTGCATCCGGAGATGTTTCATATGCTGCAATATATGTGCCCGTATGTGCAGGGGGAATAAATGCAGCAACAGCCCATCCTTTCTCACAAAGGCGCATCTCACCTGAATGCACATCAATGCCAATTGCTTTTCTTCCTGGAAGCTCATACAATGAGCCTCCATCAGGCAATGCGATCCACTCAATCTGCTCAACAGGCATTGCATCCCATCCGGCCCTGCCCACTGCGTAAAGTGACTGGTCCTCAAAAATATTTCCCTTGCCGTCGGAGTAGAGGAGGAATGGGGATGAATTCACTTTAAAATAGTTATAAGTTGTAGGTTGTAAGTTATAAGTTAAAACAGTATGCAAGGTATTTCAAAAAGAATAATTATCATAACTTAGAACATATAACCTGTCTCTTATACACATCTGACGCTGCCGACGAGTTATCCCGTGTAGATCTCGGT
>JBEGMC010000029.1:0-12974 GCA_041183265.1 Bacteroidota bacterium | reverse complement strand
TAAACGTTTACCTCTCCATTCAAGTCCTTCAATTGAACATTCTCAGAAAAATCATGATCAACAGATTCAGCATTTTGCCAAATTCCCTCTTGCACACTTAAAAATTCACCCAAGGGAATTGGCAAGACTTCCCTTGTGCCCAATACATAAAAAAGAGCGGCATTGACCAGAAGACTGATTAAGAATATGACATATTTCATATGAAAAATAGAATAGACTAAAGTTAGTCAAAATAATTGACCTCGGTTGTGAAAGCGAGGATTAGGAAAAAAATGTTATTTCATCATTGAAATTGATATGCGGAAATCGTTTTGAAAGTTCAACCGCTTTATCAAGGAATTTTTTTCTGAATTTGATGTGTTCAGGTGAATGTGGATGTAGTGGCTTGTGTTTCAATGCCTGTTGGAGTTGTGCAATTTCTTTCATGGCCTCCTGGGTTTTTCCTTCGATGCAGGCATGCACAAATTTTTCCCAAACATATTGGGTGGCAAGATAATTGGGATGTACCATGTCTTCTGCATAAAATCGGTAATCCCTCAAATCATCAATGATCAGTTCATAGGATGGAAAATAATACACGGAGGGATCGGATTGGCATATCATATCAACGGCATGCAACAGTACCGCCTTGCTTCGGTTGTTTTCAATGAAACCATCACGGAGGTGGCGTACAGGACTAACAGTCAAGACGATCCTAATGTCTGGATTCATTGATCTCAGTCGATGGATGGTATCAAAGAAATCATGTTTGATTATTGAAGGGTCCAACATCTTTCTCTTGAACTGATCAGCTGGAATTTTATGACAGTTTGCAACAACCTTTTCATCCTGGAATTTGTAAACAAAAGCAGAGCCCAATGTAATGAAGATCCAATTGGATTTTTCAAGGAATGTTTTTCCATGCTGCACCTGATGATTCATTGCCAACAAAGCCTCCTGGCGGTTCTCGTGACTGTATGCAGAGTGAAAGTCCCAATGATGCCATAAACCCTGATCAAAGAAAAGTTCTTGATCAAGGATTTGCTTGCCCTGAATATAACTGTCGATTGAATGAAAAATGCTGACCGGATTGAAGAGTATTCCATGAGGATTTTGAGCAACATGGAATTTATGCATGTGAAAGCGGTCATAAAGGTGATTGGTGAAACAAGATCCAATCAGGAAAAGTTGATCTCCGTACCTTATTTTTTGATCAAAAGGCGGCGGATCAAAATTCATATGAAAATCAATCGCCATATCAGTTGTTCAATTTCATTCTTTGTTTAGAAGCTTCAAATAGGATGATGCCGGTAGCAACACCCACATTGAAAGAGTCAAAATCACCTTGCATGGGAATAGTAAATTTTTGATCGACGGCTTTGCTGATATAAGGTTGGATCCCTTTGTCTTCACTGCCCATCACGATGCAGGAGGGTTTTTCAAAATCAACCTGCATCAGTTTGGTACTGGACTTCATTTCAGCACTGCAAACCTGAATGCCGTTCAAGTGAAGTGTATCAACTGCTTTCAACAGAGAGGACACCCTGGATACCATTATTTTTTGGAGCGCACCTGCGGATGATTTCAATGCCTCCTCATTGAAAGCGCCAATTCCCTTGTCGGGTATGATCAGGCATTGAGCACCACAACACAAGGATGTCCTTGCAATGGCACCTATATTACGAACGTCTGTAATACCGTCGAGCATGACAAACAACGGATGTTCCCCCCTCGCTACCACATGATCAATGACATCCTGCAATTCATGATACTGTATAATGCTGTTGATGGCAATAACACCCTGGTGATTGGCACGAGTGATGTAATTCAGTTTTTCAACAGGAACAACATTGATGGGGATTTGAAGTTTTTGTGCCAATGATCTGATTTCATCGATGATTTCTCCACCAATATTTTTTTGGATGAAAATTCGTTCCAGTTGCTGCCCGTCGCGCAGCGCCTCCACTACTGGCTGTCTTCCTATGATATTGGTTGATTTTCTCATATGTTGTTTTTTGAAAGCAACATGAATTTTACTTTAAAGATAGCTGCAATGGTGATGGCATCTGTAATTTCTTTCCTGTCAATCATCTTCAATACTTCATCGATATGGTATCGGTGAATGGTGAAAACTTCTGTATCCTCCGGCTCCGGAATTCCCTCAGTGAGCTCTTCGGCCAGGTAAACTATTGATCTTTCATCAGAAACAGAATTAGACAAATGCATATCGAGGATGTTGGTCCACCGACCTGCACTCAAACCCGTTTCTTCTTTCAATTCTTTTTTGGCAGTCTCCAAAGGATCGATGTCAAGCGGACCCCCACCTTCGGGTATTTCCAAACTGTACTCATTGAGAACATAACGAAACTGTCTTACAAAATAGATGCATCCGTTTGCATCAATGGGTACGATGCCGATGGCAAGATTTTTAAAATGTACTTTGCCATAAATACCGGGCTTACCTGCAGGATTGATCACCTGGTCTTCCGTTACACTGATCCACGGGTTATCGTATTTGACTTCACCACTGATTTTTTGCCAATCCTTTTGTTTCGACATACCTAAAAATAATCAAACCCTCCAATATGGAGGGTTTGATGTTGTATGTTTTGGTTTTATTTATTTGATTCCAAAAGATGACTTGACTTTTGCAACATAGTCGAGTTTCTCCCAGGTGAAAAGTTCAACCTCTACTGTTTTCTTTCCGCCACCTGGAACATCAAATGATTTTTTCACTACTTCATTTTTCCTTCCCATGTGTCCATATGCTGCAGTTTCCTGGTAGATGGGATTGCGCAGCTTGAGCCTTGTTTCAATGGCATAGGGTCTCATATCAAAGAGTGATTCAACTTTCTTTGCAATTTGTCCGTCGGTCATTTTAACCTTGGCAGTGCCATAGGTATCTACAAAGATTCCCATTGGCTTTGCCACACCAATTGCATAAGAAACCTGGACAAGCATTTCATCTGCAACACCTGCAGCAACCATATTTTTAGCGATATGACGTGCTGCATAGGCTGCACTTCTGTCAACTTTGGAAGGATCTTTTCCGCTGAATGCTCCACCACCGTGAGCACCTTTTCCTCCATAAGTATCAACAATGATTTTTCTGCCGGTCAATCCGGTATCACCATGCGGACCGCCAATCACAAACTTTCCAGTTGGATTGATGTGGTAGATAATTTTATCGCTGAATAATTTTTGAACTTCTTTTTTGCATTTGGCTTTTACACGAGGCATCACGATGTTGATTACATCTTTTTTGATTTGATCAAGCATCTGCTTGTCATTTTTTGAAAAATCATCGTGTTGCGTTGAAACCACTACAGCATCGATGCGCATAGGTCTGTCGTTGTCATCGTACTCGATGGTAACCTGGCTTTTAGCATCCGGACGCAAATAAGGCATTTTGCTATTCTTTTCTCTGCGGATGGCAGCCAATTCGATCAATATTTTGTGAGCGAGATCCAATGCGAGCGGCATGTAGTTCTCGGTTTCATTGGTTGCATATCCAAACATCATCCCCTGGTCACCCGCACCCTGATCTTCTTTTTTCTTGCGCTCTACTCCTCTGTTGATATCAGCAGATTGTTCATGGATGGCAGAAAGAATACCACATGAGTTAGCTTCAAACATGTATTCACTCTTGGTGTATCCAATTTTCGAGATGACATCACGTGCAATTTTTTGTACGTCCAATGTTGCTTTTGATTTTACTTCACCCGCAAGCACTACTTGTCCGGTTGTAACAAGTGTTTCACATGCAACCTTTGACATGGGATCGAATGCAAGAAAATTGTCGATCAAAGCATCTGAAATTTGATCAGCTACTTTATCTGGGTGTCCTTCAGATACACTTTCGGAAGTGAATAAATACGGCATGGTAATTTTTTTTGCAAATGTATATATAAAATCAAAGCTTAGAGTATACCAGCCTCAATTTCATGGGTTGTGTGGGATGACTACCTCCACCTAATACTACACCACCTCGGCAAAGCGGATTCAGGTAAAAAGAGGTAACTGCAGATGGGTAAGAGACCACGTATGGTGAATGCAATTTCAATGGATAGTTGGGATTGTTTCTTGTCAAAATTCCTTGGATGTACCTGGTAATGTTCATTGAATATTTCGAAACTGTTCTGGTTTTGGGATCCAATGTGGTTTTTCTGATACCTCCAAAAAAAGTGGGATCAAAAGTACCGCCGGGGAATCCGTCAGCAGTGAAAGGAACGAAGCTATTGGAAGATGAATCGATTCCCTCCAAATAGAGGTAGGTGGGTGCTGAAAATATCTCCCCCCGCTTACCGGAAGTAATAACTTCCTGCATGGACATTTCCGCGAGATGTACAATCACATTTCCCTTTTTCTGCTTGAAGGCATCGACTGCTTTCATGCTGATCTTGGCATAGGTACCAGGTGTTGAATGTATGTACACTAAACTATCTGAGAGTTTGTTGGAGATGATATTTTTTACTTCTGAATTCTCGTATGAACGTTTGATCTGATTGATGGCACCTCCTGGCTTCAGGTTCTTGAATGAAAAAGTCTTGTAGGCAGTATCCAAATCACCGTTTTTGGTGTAGCGATAATAAAATCTCAGGTGGGTGGTTGTATCATCCATGTCAAAAGTCATCAGCGCATTGGCTGTATTGAGCTTTTGGGGTACAATCGCAAATCCTTTTAAATAATTTCTGAACAATGAATCGCTTTTCAAGGGACCTTTTGCAAATCCAGTGTCAAATGATATAAGAGACCTCCCAAATACAGCCTTTAATGAAATCCGGAGTTGATCTTTTGTATTGAAAGTTCCGAGGTAAAGAGAATCATTTAAAACAGCTGGAGTGAAACGGGCTGAACCGAGTAGTTCGCCGTAGGGAACAGATGCTGACAATGGATAGGCAGAATCCGGACGTATAAAGTCAGTTACCCTGTATACATCAACACCTTGTACCCCATTGGTATCACCATACGTACCTCTGTATTTCAAAGTGAGTACAACAGAATCCAGGTAAAGACTGTCGGGAACATTTTGAAACGTAAAAGGATACTCAGAAGGCTTCATTTCACAGAAAATGGATGCAGTGGTAGAACCAAATAATGGATCGTTGTTCAACTGTCCCAAAACAAAATCACCCACATCACCATATACATCTCTGGAAGACTTGGGCAACAGTGAATCAGGTGTGAAATCACCTTGGACAGAGACGCTCAGGGTTGTATCAAAGGTGTTGACGTTGTCAATTTCAGGAAGAAGGTCAACACCAATATCAGTATTTTTTATTTTGGTGCATCCAATTGATAAAATCAGTACGAAAAGGGGAAAAAAGGCTTTCGACAAACGCTGTAAACTCACGTATAAATTTTTAAAACTCCTTTTGTTCAATCACTTGTTTGCAAGGTCGCTATACAATTGTAAATACTCTGTTAAATCAGAACCTTCATTGTATGGTATAACTTTCTTGCCTTTCACTTTTGAAAACGCTTCGATCAATTTCTTGTCGACATCTTCATCTCCAAAAGAAATCGCATCTGCATACGTCGCACCACCCTTGAACATAGCGAGGTTGTTGGATTCTTTGAATGGCTCGATGTCTTTCTCTTTGATGGCAGCACTGATCAGACATTGTTTTACAAAATCAGTTCCCAACTTTTGCTTAAAAGTTGATTGCCCAATCGTGAATATTACTTTGCTGTTGCTGAAGACGGGTTCTTTTTTGTATGCAGTCTTTAAAAACATAGGGATCAGTCCTGTCATCCAGCCACTGCAATGGATGATGTCTGGAGGCCAGCCAAATTTCTTGACAGTCTCCAAAGCACCCTTGCAAAAGAATATGGATCTCACACCGTTGTCATCAAACCATTCATCCTGTTCATCCTGAAAAACAAATTTTCGCTTGAACATGTCTTCGTTATCAAGAAAATACACCTGCAGTCTCGCATTGGGCAGTGAGGCCACTTTGATTTGAAGAGGATAATCGTCGTTTTCAATTGATATGTTGATACCTGAGAGCCTGACCACCTCGTGCAACCTGTGTCGTCTTTCATTGATTGTTCCAAATCTGGGCATGATGCATCTGACCTCAAAACCCGTGTCATTTGCTTTTATTGCCAGTTTGTTGACGATCTCTGAGAATGCAGTCAGTTCCAAATAGGGTGACATCTCATTGGCAATAAATAAAATTCTCTTTTTACTCACCATGTAAAGGCTTTAGGGGAACATTTTAAATGAGTGCAAAGATACGAAAAAATGCCAATAGAAGCCTGCATATGGTGGAAGCATGGCTATTTACGGGATATGCAATGAAAAGATTATCAACTCTTTAAATGTCATATTTGCTAACTTCACCAGTAAATTCATTCAATGATCAACAGGGTAAAAACAATTTCCAAGTTCTTGCTCTTTTTTGCATTGGGAATGTTCTTGCTTTGGCTCACCACCAGATCCTTCGGTGAGAAAGAAATCCTGGAACTACAGCATCTGGTCAAAAATGCCAATGTTCAGGTTATTGTCATCAGTACTGCCACATTGCTTTTCAGTCACTATATCCGCGCTTTGAGATGGAAAATGATGATACAGCCCTTGGGCTGCAATCCTGCTTCATCCAATGTATTTTTTGCTGTGTTGGCCGGATATTTTTTCAACCTGCTTTTTCCGAGGCTCGGCGAAGTCATGAAATGTACTTTTCTTAGCAAGTACGAAAAAGTTCCAGTGGATAAATTGATTGGAACGATGGTGGCAGAGCGACTGGTTGACATGCTCTGTCTGATCATGGTCATCTTGGCTACCATTCTCACGCAAATAGATCGGGTGGGAAACTATGCAAGTGAAATGATACAGATGCTTCGAGCAAAGATGAATCTTACTCCACTCTACTGGGGACTGGCCATTGCGCTGGTATTGATGCTTATCATTGCCATGATTCGCTTGTTCAGGGTATCTAAAAACCATCCAAAACTTTTCAAACTGAAAGAGCTGATCAAGGGTATGATTGAAGGATTGATGACCATCCGAAAAGTGAGTCATTTCAAATTGTACCTCTTTTACACGGTTGCCATATGGATCTGTTACCTGGCAAGCATCAGGATAGGATTTTATGGAATGGAAGATTTGAATATGCTGGGATGGGTCCCCTCATTGAGCATTCTTACGTTTGGAAGCTTTGCCATGATTGTGACACAGGGTGGCATTGGTGCTTATCAATTGGCAGTGCAAAAAACCTTGGTATTGTATGGCATCCATAAGGTGACCGGACTGGCATTTGGATGGTTGTTGTGGTTGGTGCAAACGATGATGCTGTTTGTAGTAGGTCCGGCCTCCGTTCTGCTGCTTTTCATCACCAACAAAAAGAAGAATAATATCCAAACTTAAAGGATTGATAAAAATTTTGAAAGCACTGAGATGCATCGTTGTAAGAAATTCCGAATATGTAAATTGCCAATGAATCAATGACTATGAAAAAAATATCGATCGTTTTTCTTTTGATTGTAACCCTAGCGGATGTTGCCATTTCCCAACAATATTACAAGGGTTGGCATCTGGGTGACCTCGATTCAAATGCAGTCTACGGCACCTCTACTGAGAGGGCCTATAAAGAACTGATCAAATCCACTCAGCCCCGAAAAAAAATCATCGTGGCGGTCATCGACTCAGGAATAGACACCGTCCACGAAGATCTAAAACCAGTTCTATGGATGAATAAAAGAGAAATACCAAACAATGGGATCGATGATGATAAAAATGGATACAAAGACGATGTCCATGGTTGGAATTTCATTGGCGGAAAAGACGGGAGAAATGTGGGAAAGGACAGCTATGAAGGTGCAAGAATTTACTATCAGCTTAAAAAAGTATTTGGCACCGACAGCATCAATGAAAAAAGCCTGGATGAAGAAAAAGCAGTTCAATACAGGCTGTATAAAAAAGTAACATCGGTGCTGGAGAGTCAGGCGAAAGAGGCCTCCATGTATGTAATGATTCTAAAAGACATCGTTGCAAAGATTCCTGCAGCAGATTCGCTGATCAAAACTGCCATGTCAAAGAGCAGCTATACCGGCGATGAACTTCAAAACTTTAAAAGCAATGACCCCCAGGTAAGCAAGGCCAGAGCAACCATGCTGGGCATTTTTCAGCAGACCAGACAAATGGAAACTACCAACCAGACATTGATTGCAGAGTTGATGCAGTTTTATGAAGGCGAAAAATCCAAAGTAGATGCACTGGAAAATGAACCTCCACAATACCGGCATGAAATCGTGAAAGACAACTATGATGATCCGAACGATAAATACTATGGCAACAATGATGTGATGGGTACTGATGCCTCACACGGCACACATGTGGCTGGGATCATTGGAGCGGTCAGAGGAAATGAAAAGGGAATGGAGGGAATTGCCAATCATGTCCAAATCATGCCCATCAGAGCGGTACCCGACGGAGATGAACACGACAAAGACATTGCAAATGCCATTCGTTATGCAGTTGACAATGGCGCCCTTGTCGTCAACATGAGTTTCGGGAAAAGTTTTTCACCCCAGAAAAAATGGGTAGACGAAGCAGTAAAATATGCCGAATCCAAAGGCGTATTGCTGGTTCATGCAGCAGGTAATGATGCCAAAAACATTGATGTGGAAGATAATTTCCCATCCAGAAATTTCAACAATGATACGTTGAAGGTATTCAGCAACTGGATCACTGTTGGTGCCAGTGGTGCAGTTGCCAATGAAATTGCTGCATCGTTCAGCAACTACGGCAAAAGAGAGGTAAATGTTTTTGCACCTGGTGTAAAAATATATTCCACCATTCCAGGTGGAAATACTTACGGAGATAAAGATGGGACGAGCATGGCAGCTCCCGTGGTAACAGGCATTGCAGCTCTCTTGCTCTCTTATTATCCGGATCTGTCTCCCAAACAATTGATTGAAATACTGGAAAAATCTGCAAGGAAAATTGATGCTTCTTTTCCAAAGCCTGGTACTGACGAGAAAGTCATGTTAAGTGAACTGAGCATCAGTGGGGCTATTGTAAACACTTATGAAGCATTTAAAATGGCATCCACTGTAAAAGGTGAAAGAAAGCCAGCTGCACCCCTGCCTGCTCCAATGAAAAAGAAGAAGAGCTGATCAGGCAGATTTGCGGACCAGCACTCCTTGTCCAATCATGTCTGAAACAACCTGAGTGGTTTCATTAATGTAAACATCTTTGGAAAGGTTGGAAATCCATTGTTTTCTTCTTTCAAACTTATCCTGATCAGCTGACAATCTTGTGCTGTCTGTTGGCATTAAGTTGACTTGAAGTTTATTGATAGCTTTTGCAGCATCGTCAATTTTTTTGTACGCATCTCTGATTTTCTTTTGCTCATCACGGTACTTCACCAAATTCAAAGAATATATCCGTTGATTCATTTTTTCGGTCCACGCAGACGATTCTTTGATGGCATTGAATATTGGATTGGCAGCAACCCTCTCCAAACTTTTTTGACGCACCATGTTGGTTTCATTGGCAGAACCAACAATTGGATATGAAGCTTTTTGAATTTCATCCCATGGCAATGCATCAGGATTGTCCTTTTCCCTGTACTTTAAATTTTCATACTGATCAGGTAAAATAATGTGAGGCGTAACTCCTTTCAATTGTGTTGATCCGCCATTGATTCTGTAAAATTTCTGCAAGGTCAATTTCAGTGTTCCAATCTCCCCCATATCCTTGCTGAACATGCCATTGGCCTGATCGAGTCCGATGTTGCGCTGAACCGTCCCCTTTCCATATGTTGAACTGCTGCCAATAACGATTCCTCTTCCATAATCCTGTATGGCTGCAGCAAAAATTTCTGACGCGGATGCCGAAAATTCATTGACCATCACTGCAAGGGGACCATCATACAAAACAGATCTGTCCCGATCTCTTAGAATGGAAGGATTGCCCTCCCTGTCCTTTACCTGAACAATGGGACCTTCCGGAATAAAAAAACCAACCATCTGCACGACATCATAGAGTGAACCTCCACCGTTGTTTCTCAAATCCATGATGAGTCCATCGACCTGTTGTTCTTTCAATTTGAGAATTTCTTTGGCAACATCCTGTGAGCATCTTGCTCCATTGGGTCTTTCCCAATCGGCATAAAATTCCGGCAGGAAAATATAACCAATTTTTTTACCTCCCTCCTGTATAACTGCACTCTTCGCATAGGTCTCATCCAACTCCACTTCTTCACGAATCATGGAAACTACTTTGATGGTACCATCAGCTTTTTTGATGGTCAATCTTACTTCCGTCCCCTTTTTCCCACGAATCAGTTTTACAGCATCTGCACTTTCATAACCTGCCAAATCCACAGGAGTTTCAGCGCCTTGAGCAACTTTCAACACTTGGTCACCCACTGCAATTTGTTGCGATTTCCAAGCTGGGAGTCCGGCTACAATCGTTGCAATTTTAATTGAACCTGTCTCGTCGTTTCTAAGGGATGCTCCAATTCCAAAAAATCTGCCGCTCATTTGTTCATCAAAAGATCTTTTTTCCAAGGGAGGAAAAAAGGTCGTGTGGGGATCCATGAATTCAGTCACGGTATTGACCAGTAAATCAAAACGCTCATTCTCTTTGGTCTTGGAAATCATTCTGTCAAAATTCCTTGAAATCAGCAGTCTCACTTTTTCGCGAGCTTCTTTTTCCAGCACTGCGTCTGACTTGTATGAAGTGTCTCCTTTTTTCAGTTGATCTCTGGCGTCCAACAAGTCACTGTATCTCTCCAGCACCATGAACTTCAATCTTTTTTTCCAGGTCTCTCTGCGCAATGCATCTGTTTTGGGGAAATCCAGTTTTTCAGGATCAAGTACTACAGTTTCGTCCTGATTGAACACAAAAGGAGACTGCAACAGGGAAGGATAAAATCCATTTACCTCATTGATGCGCTTTAGATAGATTTGTTCTACTGCATAGAAAAATTGGATAGGGGCTCCATGCAATTCATTGTCAATGGTTGTTTCGAATTTCTTTAAATCACGAATGTCTGTGGATAGAAATAGGTCCTTGCTGGGATCCAGCGCTTCCAGGTATTTTTTAAAAATATTCTTTGAAAATTCATCATCAATTTTCTTGGGACTGTAATGCGCTACTTCCAGCATCTCTGCTACCTGCGTAAAAATAACTTGGTACTTGTCCGGCGGATTGATCAAACGCGTAGATCCAAACGCTATAAGAAATCCGGCCAAAACAAAAACAACCACAAGCGGCAACGATCTTCTGCTAAACATATTTTTAATGAATTGATTAGGCATCTTCAAATGTAAAACATTTACAAGGCCTGAAAAAGCATAAAAGCAATTGATGAATGAAAGAAATGTTAAGAATAAGGAGGGAGGAAGATGGGGCTCGAACCCACGACCTTCTGAACCACAATCAGACGCTCTAACCAGCTGAGCTACATCCTCCGTATTGTGAAGAGTGCAAAATTATGACAATTGTTTTCTTTGCCAAAATACATTTTGAATGGATTTCAAAAAATTACCTTTGCAGAAATTCAGCAAGCATGAACTATTGGCTCATTTTGATACCCCTGATCTCTGCTTTCATCGGATGGTTCACAAACTGGATCGCCATCAAGATGCTTTTTCACCCCAGAGAACCCAAAAGAGTGCTTGGTATAACCATTCATGGCATCTTCCCAAAACAACAAAAACAATTTGCTGAGAAACTGGGGAAATTGGTCAGCAGTGAGTTGCTTTCTTTCAACGAAATAGAGGAAAAAATAACATCCCCTCAAAATGTAGAAAAGCTCATGCCATTTGTGGAGTCCAAGGTTGATGAATTTCTTCGTGTCAAATTAAATGAGGCCTTCCCCATCATATCCATGTTTATTGGAGAAAATACCATTCAGCAATTAAAGGGGATTTTCATGCAGGAGTTGCAAATCATCTTTCCTCAAGTCATCAATAAGCACGTCAAACAATTGGAATCGCAACTGGATTTGGAGAAAATTGTAACAGAAAAAGTTGCTGGCTTTTCGAGCGACAAACTGGAACAGATTCTGAATCAGATCATGTCCAAAGAATTCAGGTTCGTCGAAATCATCGGTGGAGTCCTCGGCTTCATCATCGGATTGCTTCAAGTCCTCCTCACAACAATTACCGCATAGTACTGTTATTGGATTTGTTTTAACATTTATTCCTCCTTGTTTTCGAAGGAATCAACCCTATATGACATCTAAAATGCCATAAATGACACGCATGACCAAAATATTAGGAATTTTACTTATTTGCTCCCTTTCGTACAGTTTTGCCCAACCGCCTGCTGGCGCCCGAAGCGGTGGATTCTCCGCCAGTGGACGTTTTTACGGACGAATTGTGGATGGTAATACCAACAAAGGAATTGATGCCTCATCTGTTCAATTGACCCAAGTAAAAGTCAATCCGCAAACCAAAGAGAAAACAGAAACCATTGTATCTGGACAATTGACCAAAGCAAATGGTGATTTCAGTCTCGAGAACCTCCCAGTAGGTGGAGAAATGAAATTGAAAATCACTGCCATCGGATACATCACACTTGAAAAATCAGTGAAGTTCCAAGCGCCAAATTTTGATGTCGATCTTGGAAACATAAAATTGGAACAAGACGCCAAACAATTGGAGGAAATCAAGGTGGTAGCAACAAAACCATTCATGCAAATGGGGGTTGACAGAAAAATATTCAATGTTGAAAGAAACCTGGTGTCAACCGGACAAACAGCAACAGAGTTGATGAAAAATATTCCTGGAGTTGATGTTGACATCGACGGGAATGTTTCGTTGCGAAATGCCTCCCCTACTATTTTTGTGGACGGCCGACCCACCAATCTTTCATTGGATCAAATTCCATCTGATGCCATCCAAAGCGTTGAACTGATCACCAATCCCTCTGCCAAGTACGATGCATCAGGCGGCACAGCCGGCATCATCAACATCATTTTAAAGAAAAACAGAAAAGCGGGATACAACGGAAACATCAGAACTGGTATCGATACAAG
>JBEGMC010000028.1:0-36054 GCA_041183265.1 Bacteroidota bacterium | reverse complement strand
CCCCCCCCGTTAAACAATAAAACCGCTCCAGCACAGCTTTTCAACATTTTAGTGATGAATGTTTTTTTCCCCCTCAAAAATGAGGAAAAACACAAAAATGCAGGTATATCCACGATAGATTCGTGGCATCATACCAACCAGAGCCAAAGACCCCGACTTAATTTCTATATTGTTGGGGTCATTTTATGTTTGAGCATTTATGGCAAAGACTTTGTTTAAACACTGCAAAAAAGCCCATTAATTCATGAGATTTGCAGTAGAAATCCCCCGCTTTATGAAATACATACAATACCTGATTGCACTCATTATCATCGCTTCTACACTTTCTTGCAAAAAAGAAGAATCTTCTTCAATGAACACGGAAAATCCAATCATTGAAATAGAAAAAATGGTGGACAATTATGAAATCATTTGGGGAATGGATTTTTTACCCAATGGAGTTTTGATTTTTGGCGAAAAAAGAGGGAAAATCTATTTGAAAACTGCTCAGAGCAACACCATCACTGAATTGTCAGGCTTGCCTGCAATTGATGCAGGTGGACAAGGAGGACTCCTTGACATCAAAACACACCCCAACTACACAAAAAATGGTTGGATATATATCTCATACACTTCCAGTACCCCCTATTATGCCCTCAAGCTTAGCAGGTTTAAGATCAATAACAACAAAATTGAAAACCTTCAAAATATATTTACCGCAACTGGACCGGGTGGACACAACGGCAGCAGAATTCTGTTTGATAAATCAGGTTTGATATATCTGAGCATAGGAGAAGGCCCCTCGACTGGAGGTGGACCGACTGGAGTAAATAAAAATGCCCTCGATCCGTCATCGGCGTGGGGTAAAATTCACAGGATGAATGATGATGGAAGCATTCCAGCTACCAATCCCATCATGCCTGGAAATGCTGCAAGAAATACGATATTTTCACAGGGACACAGGAATCCGCAAGGAATGGCCTTGCATCCCTCATCCGGTGAAGTGTGGGAATCAGAGCATGGTCCTTTGGGTGGAGATGAGATCAACATCATAAAAGCCGGACAAAATTATGGATGGCCTGCATTATCGTTGGGTAAAAACTATGATGGTACCATTATTTCTGCAAATCATGATTCTACCGGCATAACAAAACCCATCTATTCTTGGATTCCTTCCATAGGAACATGCGGAATAACATTCATCAAAGGGAATAAATTCAAGTCATGGAGTGGAAGCCTTGTTGTAGCTGGACTGGCTTCCCAAAAATTGCACAGATGTGTATTACAAAATAATACAATCACTAAAGATGAAATAATTTTAAAAGATTACGGAAGGGTTAGAAATGTAATTCAAGGACCAGATGAGTATTTGTATGTTTCGGTTGAAGGACCCGGAAGAATTTTAAAACTCATTCCCAAGCCTTAGTACAAACAAGATACAAGTCCTATTCTATTATTATATCAATCCCATCAATTAAGCCCAGCACTCCAGAAGAAGAATGCCTTGACTTTTTTAATTTATTTGTACTTGGATCGATTGAATAATTGAACGATGAGGTAAAATCAACTTGATCCAATATTGTATTATTAAAAACCGCATGCTTAAAATCACAATTTTTGAAAATCGCTTTTGTAAAATCTGATTGTGAAAAATCAGTTTCCTTGAATGAACAATTTGAAAATTGCGTTGCGGGAAATTTTGCATTGTAAAAACTGGCATGATCCATGATCACATGTTGGAATTCAACTTGCAGACCAAAAGGATTTATGTGTTCGAATTGGACACCCACCATCTTTGAGTCAATAAAAGTTACATGTTGAAATGAAGTCTTGTCAATATTCACCATGCTCAAGTCACATTGCTCAAATACGCAATCTATAAAAACCGATTTCTTGAAATTTGCGTTGTGAAAATTACATTTTATAAACTTGCAGTGTTCATATTCGCCTAATTGAAATGAGCCATCACTGAAATCACAATTTTCAAATATTTTATCCTCGATCAACTCCATTTGCATTTTATTTTCTGCTCCAGACTTCATAGATAGGATCTCCCTTGGAACTGTTGCCGCTGTGATGCCAGTCACCATCTTTTAATTCCGCGTTAAAACTAAGTGAGCTTCCGACCCTTGTTGCATCTCTCGAAAAAAATTCAATATGCTCTGTATATTTCCCATTTTCAAAAGTATACTTACCTCCTCCTGTTCCAAAAAATTCCCCCGTGTCTGTATTGATGGCAGTCCATTGAAACCTACTGCCAGACATCACTTTGATTGTTTTTCTGGCACCTGGATTCATGACTGCCATTTTTCCATCCTGCATCCGACCGGTAATACGCCAGTTACCAGCCAGCCCCTTTTTCCCATCGTCTATCCAAGTCCAGCTTATTACATTTCCATCAAAAGGCATCTCCAAATCATTGTTTTTTAGAGAATAATTATAGGCGTAAGTGGATTTTACTTCCGCTTTATTTGTTGTATTGAATTCAATTACACCAGAAATTTTTTTCCCATCCATCAAGGCAGTTCCTCCTTTGGTTTGAAAAAATTTCTTTCCTTCCAAATCAAAAGTCGTTACCACAAAATAACGATCAACGATGGTAAGGTATTGAACTGCAGTATCCAATTTTCGCATCCAGGCACCTGAAAATTGTTGAGCTGTTAAAGAGACAGACACAACAACGGCTAGAAGGCTGAGCACTAATTGTTTCATAACAGGCAGATTTAATTCGTTCCACCATGAAGTTATAGAGAAAGAATTACTTTAATGCATCCAGAATCTCTTCAATTATATCATCCGGATGTTCGAGTCCAACGGAAAGACGGATGAGTCCGGGAGTTATTCCTACCGCCTGCCTCTCCACTTCTGTGAGTTTTGAGTGTGTAGTACTGGCAGGATGAGATGTGATGGTTCTGCTGTCACCCAAATTATTGGTCATGGACAACCATTTGAGGTTGTTCAGAAACTTTCTTCCACCTTCCAGTCCTGATTTTAATTCAAACGTGAGGATTCCACCGCCGTTGCTCATTTGCTTTTGTGCAATGCTGTGGTGAGGGTGACTTTGTAAAAAAGGATACTTCACCCAACTCAATGCTGGATGCCCCTCTAATTTTTGTGCAATATGCAAAGCATTGGCAGCATGCTTGTCCATGCGCACAAACAGGGTTTCCAAACTTTTGGAAAGAACCCAGGCGTTGAATGGACTCATTGACGGACCCGTATTGCGGATAAACAGATACATCTGCTTGATCAAATCTTTTTTTCCGACAACGACGCCACCCAGTACCCTCCCTTGTCCATCCATGAACTTGGTTGCAGAATGCAATACAAGATCTGCACCAAACTGTATCGGCTGCTGAACAGCAGGGGTTGCAAAACAATTATCAACTATGAACAAAATATTGTGCTTCTTGCATATGTCGGCTACATACTTCAGGTCTATGATATCCAGACCCGGATTAGAGGGCGTTTCAACATAAAGCAGTTTTGTATTTTTTTTGATCAGCCCCTCAATGGTTTCAGGTTTGTTCATGTCAAAATAACTGTACTCGACACCCCATTTGGGAAGATACTTTGTGAGAATGGCATGGGTTGATCCAAATACAGCTGATGCAGAAACAATATGATCACCGGCAGAAACAAAAGTCATAAATGAGGAAAATACAGCAGCCATACCGGTTGCGGTTGCAATACCATCTTCCGCTCCTTCCATCAAGCAAACTTTTTTCACAAATTCATCTACACTCGGATTAGAAAAACGCGAGTAGATATTCACATCCAATGAATCATCCTCAAATGCAGCAGCCATATCCTCTGCAGAATCATACACAAAACTGCTGGTAAGAAACAAGGGAGTAGAGTGCTCTTTTTCACCTGTTCTTTCTGTCTGTGTTCTGATTGCTAATGTTTCAGGTCTCATGCTAAAATTTTATTAATCAATTTTTGATCCATTTAAATAAATGGAATATGTGATTGTTGCACCAGCTCTTCTGAGCGTCTCAGCAACAGAGCAATACTTTTCCAATGACAAATCAACAGCACGCTTCGCTTTGGATGCTTCAACTTCCCCTTCCAATTTAAAATCAATTTGAATTTCTTTCCACAAAGAGGGCTCTTTCCCCTCTTCTCTGCTTCCGTCTGCTTCAATTTTCAATCCCTTTAAAACCTGTCGCTGCTTCTCCAAAATACTGATGACATCCACTGAACTGCATCCGCACAATGCCGCCAACATGGATTGCATGGGCCTGAATCCGGAGCCGCTTCCACCCTGTTCAACAGGAATGTCCATGCGCATTGCATGTCCATCTGCATCCCGGATGTCCATTCCAAATTTATTGTCTGCAAGTATTGCCTCTATCAATGCCATAAAATCTGTTATGGGTGCAAATATACAGCATTACTGAGCGAGTAACCGATGGATGCATTTTTGCAGACTCTCTTTCCAATCAGGGGGATTGTAAGCAAACACCGATTTGATCTTTGTTTTATCCAATAAGCTAAAGGCAGGACGTTTGGCGGGTGTTGGATAGGCAGATGTTGGAATCGGATGGACAATTGTATTGCTTTGCATCAATCGCTTGATCTCATTGGCAAAATCATACCAACTGATTTCCCCCTCATTGGAGAAATGATAAATGCCGGGGTGCCATGTTTCACATTGTATGATATGCATGATAAATGCTGCAAGGTCTGCAGCCCATGTAGGACTCCCCACTTGATCGCTGACGACAGAAATTTCATTGCGTTCCTTCATGAGGCGCATCATTGTCTTCACAAAATTGTTTCCGTGGTAAGAGTACACCCATGAGGTGCGAATGATCACCGATTCCGGATTTTCTCTCACCGCCTCCTGCTCACCAGCCAACTTTGATTTTCCGTAAACAGAAACCGGTCCGGTTGGATCAGCTTCTTTGTAAGGCGTTGGAGAATCCCCTGCAAAAACATAATCCGTTGAAATGTGTATGAATTTGCAATGCTGCTCTCTCGAAACTGCAGCAAGTATGCCAACAGATTCTGCATTGACAATAAAGGCTAAATCTTTTTCACTTTCTGCCTTGTCTACAGCGGTGTATGCAGCACAATTGATACAGCAATCCGGCTTGAATCCGATAAATGTATTTCTCACCAGGTCATAATGATGAATAGGAAGATCCTCTCTTGACAAAAAAAGAAACTCTAGAGAAGGGTAATGGGCAGCAATATCCCGCAACTCCTTGCCAAGCTGACCGTTTGCACCTGTTACAAGAATTTTTTTCATGCGTCCCTATTCGTAATATGTAGCATCACTGAATGATGGCAATACCAGATCTTTCTCTGATACGATTTGCTTTTCGACGGGTACTTTCCAATCAATGTTCAAAGTTGCATCATTGTAAATGACACCCACCTCTGTTTCTTTGTGATAGAAGTCATCAATCTTATACAATACATCAGCAGTTGGACTCAACACTGAAAATCCATGGATAAACCCTTTGGGTATGAACAATTGTTTCTTGTTCTCAGATGACAAATGAATGGAGAATACTTTTCCGAAAGTCTTGGAGCTTTTGCGCATGTCAACTACCACATCCAAGATCTCCCCCTGGAGCACCCTGATCAATTTGGTCTGTGCATGTGGGGCCTTCTGCATATGGAGTCCCCTGATCACGCCATAGCAAGAATGCGACTGGTTGTCTTGCACCCATGTAAAATCCATACCATGTTTATTTTTGAAAACGGAGTCATTGTAGCTCTCGAAAAAAAAGCCCCTCTCATCACCAAATACCTTGGGAGTGATCACATACAATCCCGCGAAATCTGTTGCTTCTACTTGCATAATTATCTGCTTACGTATTGGTTGGAATAATATTCTTTATAGGCGCCTGATGTTACACGATCGATCCACTCTCCGTTCGCAAGATACCAATCAATTGTCTTGTCGAGTCCCTCTTCGAATTGAAGCGATGGTTTCCAATCAAGTTCTTTGTTGAGCTTGGTGGCATCAATTGCATATCGTTTATCATGACCAGCTCTGTCTTTTACGAATGTGATCAATTTTGCACTTTCGCCCTCCGGACGATTCAATTTTTTATCCATGATCCTGCAAAGCAGATGCACGATGTCCAGATTTTTCCATTCGTTGAAACCTCCGATGTTGTATGTCTCACCCAGCTTACCCTTATGAAAAATAACATCGATTGCTCTTGCATGGTCTTCTACCCATAACCAGTCACGCACATTATCACCTTTGCCGTACACCGGCAGCGGTTTTGAATGAACGATGTTGTTGATCATCAATGGAAGCAGTTTTTCGGGAAACTGATGAGATCCATAGTTGTTGGAACAATTGGAAATGACCACAGGCAAACCATAAGTATCATAATATGCTTTTACCAGATGATCGGAGGATGCTTTGGATGCAGAATAGGGAGAATGAGGATCGTAAGGTGTTGTTTCGGTAAAGAAACCGCTTTCACCCAAT
Source organism: Bacteroidota bacterium (assembly GCA_041183265.1). Taxonomy (GTDB): domain Bacteria; phylum Bacteroidota; class Bacteroidia; order Chitinophagales; family Chitinophagaceae; genus Pollutibacter. Next base: position 29,615 of record JBEGMC010000028.1, on the reverse strand, counting down.
GATCCGTATACTTCATCTGTTGAAACGTGATAAAACAATTTGCCGCTCGTCTCCTTCCAGTATTTTCTTGCAGCATTGAGCAATACCGCCGTACCCAGTACATTGGTTTTTACAAAAGAAAGCGGATCCATGATAGAGCGATCAACATGGCTTTCAGCAGCAAGATGAATAACTGCATCAAATGATTCTTTTTCAAAAAGCTGATCGATGAAAGCCTCATCTGTAATATCCCCTTTTACAAAAGAATAGTTGGATTTCCCTTCGACATCTTTCAGATTTTCAAGATTGCCTGCATAGGTAAGTGCATCGAGGTTGACAACATGGCAATCGGCATATTTATTCACAAACAACCTTACCACATGCGACCCAATAAATCCGGCTCCGCCGGTAACGAGTATTTTTTTCATATTATATTTTCGAATTAAATTCTTTCGGCTGTTTTGTCAATTCCTCTTTGGGAAGGTCTTTGAAAAAATCATAGGTCTTTTTCAAACCCTCAGATCGCTCAATGACGGGCATCCACCCGAGTATCTCTTTTGCCTTGCTGATATCTGGCCTTCTCTGCTTGGGATCATCCTGGGGAAGCGGTTGAAATACAATCTTTGACTTTGCACTTGTTAACTGTAAAATTTCTTCTGCAAAAGCGAGCAATGAGATTTCTACCGGGTTTCCAATATTAACTGGATAAACATAGTCGCTCATCAACAATTTATAAATGCCTTCAATCAAATCATCTACATAACAAAATGACCTGGTTTGCGATCCATCTCCAAATACAGTTAGATCCTCTCCCCTCAATGCCTGTCCTATGAATGCAGGCAAAGCCCTGCCATCGTTCAATCTCATCCTTGGACCATAGGTGTTGAAAATCCTTACAATCCTGGTATCAACTTTATGATAGGTATGATACGCCATTGTGATGGACTCCATGTATCTCTTTGCCTCATCGTAAACACCACGTGGACCAACAGGATTTACATTACCCCAATACTCCTCGGTTTGGGGATGCACCAATGGATCACCGTACACTTCAGAAGTAGAGGCGACAAGGATCCTGGCTTTCTTATCCTTTGCAAGTCCAAGACAATTGTGCGTACCCAATGCACCAACTTTCAATGTTTGTATGGGAATTTTCAGGTAGTCAATCGGACTCGCAGGAGAAGCAAAATGAAGGATATAATCAATGGCTCCTGGCACATGGATGAACTTTGTTACATCGTGGTGATAAAACTCAAATTGCTTTAGCTTGAAAAGATGTTCAATGTTTTTTAGATCCCCTGTAATCAAATTATCCATTGCAACCACATCATAACCTTCCTTGATGAATCTGTCACAAAGATGAGATCCAAGAAATCCTGCTGCACCGGTTATGAGAACGCGTTTATTGGCCATGGTTATTTAATTGGGTCTGGGCGACCCACACTCTCGTAATAAAATCCAACATCTTTGACCATTTGTTTGTCAAAAATATTGCGCCCATCAAAAATCACTTTCCCTTTTATGTATTTTTTGATTCGTTCAAAATCTGGTGTCCTGAATTCATTCCACTCAGTGGCTATGATCAGAGCATCTGCATTTACAAGAGCGTCATATTGATTATCTGCATATGTTACTTTGTCTACAATCAATTGTTTCACATTTTTCATGGCCTCCGGATCAAATGCAGATACTGTAGCCCCCAACTTAACAAGTGCATCAATCATATCAAGTGCAGGCGCTTCTCTGATGTCATCTGTATTGGGCTTGAATGCGAGTCCCCATAAAGCAAAATGCCTCCCCTTCAAATCTCCATTAAAGAAATCCTTTATTTTAGGAATGAGGTGCAACTTTTGTTTCTCATTCACATTGATAACAGCATTCAAAATGTTGAATGTGTAACCTACTTCAGAGGAACTTTGTACCAAAGCCTGAACATCTTTTGGAAAGCAACTTCCACCATATCCTATACCTGGAAATAAAAATCGTTTTCCAATTCTTGCATCACTCCCAATTCCCAGTCTCACCATGTCAACATCGGCACCCATCCTTTCGCAAAGCTGTGCAATTTCATTCATGAATGAAATCTTCATTGCCAAAAAAGAATTGGCCGCATATTTTGTCAACTCTGCAGAACGCAGGTCCATGTATATAATGGGATTGCCAGAGCGCACAAAAGGTGCATAAAGCTCACTCATCAGTTTCTTTGCCCGCTCGCTCTCCACACCAATGACAACTCTATCGGGTTTCATAAAATCATCCACAGCAACACCCTCACGTAAAAACTCAGGATTGGAAACAACATCAAAAGATACTGTTGAATTTTTTGAGATTGCTTCACGAACTTTATCTGCGGTTCCAACGGGAACAGTACTCTTGTCTACAACGACTGCATAATCGTCCATGATTTTCCCAAGCTCATCAGCAACTCCCAATACATATTTCAGATCAGCGGATCCGTTTTCACCGGGCGGTGTAGGCAGTGCAAGAAAAATGATTTTAGCATCTTTGATGCCCTCTTTCAAAGAGGTAGTGAAATGCAGCCGCTCTTCTTTGAGGTTGCGCAGAAATATCTTTTCGAGTCCGGGTTCGTAAATGGTAATCTTTCCTGCGCTGAGCTGATCAACTTTTTTCTGATCGATATCAATGCAAGTAACCTCATTGCCCGTATCGGCAAAACAGGTGCCCGTAACGAGTCCCACATAACCTGTTCCAACAACTGCAATTTTCATGAGGTTGATTTATTTCGTGAAGCAATTTACTTTATCTGTGATATAATCCAACTGTTCTTTGTCCAATTCTGTATGCATCGGCAAAGAGACAACTCTTTCTGTCAGCCAATCAGTAACTGGGAGATCAACTTTGGGTAAGTTCAAAAAAGAAAACATTTTTTGTCTATGTGCCGGCACCGGATAATAAATCATTGCGGGGATCAGAGCAGATGCCAGTTGTTCCACCAATCGATTGCGATCAACTCCTTCCAATACAAGGGTGTATTGATGAAATACATGCTTGTTGCCGGGAGTGATGTAAGGCGTTTTGATACGTGGATTTTCTTTGAAGGCATTTGTATAATATGCGGCAGCTTCAAATCTCGCAGCATTGTATCGATCCAGGTTCTTCAGTTTGACACTGAGAATGGCAGCCTGAATGGAATCGAGTCGCGAGTTGCATCCTACCACATCATGATAATACCTTTTGCTTTGGCCATGATTGGCAATCATCCTTATTTTTTCCGCCAGCGTATCATCATTGGTGCAGAGTGCGCCACCATCACCAAAACATCCCAGATTTTTAGAGGGGAAAAACGAAGTACATCCAATATGTCCCATGGTACCGGTTTTCTTCGCGGTTCCATCACTGAATGCATATTCCGCCCCGATGGCCTGCGCATTGTCTTCGATCACAAATAAATCATGCGCTTTGGCAATTTTTAGCATTTCTTCCATGTTGGCAGATTGACCATACAGATGTACAGGAACAATTGCCTTTGTTTTAGATGTGATGGCTTTTTCAACGACTGATGGATCGATGCAAAACGTATCCGGATCCACCTCCACAAATACCGGTGTCAATCTCAAAAGTGCAATTACTTCTGTTGTTGCGATATAAGTGAATGAAGGGGTTATGACTTCATCCCCTGGTTGGAGTCCGGCGGCCATCAGTGCAATCTGCAGTGCATCTGTGCCGTTGGCACAGGGGATCACATGCCTGACATTCAAATAAGCTGCGAGTTGATCAGCAAAATCAACCACTGCTTGTCCATTGATAAAAGCAGTTGAATCCATTACAGCTGCAACAGCCTCGTCAACGGCTTGTTTGATGCCTGCATATTGCCTTTTTAAATCAACCATTTGAATGGGACTCATGCGCTTGAATGAATGGCCGCAAAGTTAAGAAAAAACGGGGCAATCCCGGATAAGGTCTTAGCTTCGCAAAGTATTCATTATCATGCTGTTTGCGTATAACATTTTCACTCATTTGTTCTCATTGGGGATGCACCTGGCATCGCCCTTTCATGCGAAGGCAAGGAAATGGGTGAAAGGAAGAGCCAGTTGGAGAAAAGAGTTGGAAGAAAAACTGAGTGGAAAGCGAGATAAACTCATTTGGATCCACAGTGCCTCATTGGGAGAATTCGAACAAGGAAGAACCCTCATAGAAGCCATCAAAAAAACATCTCCTGAGATTAAAATACTTGTTAGTTTTTTCTCTCCCTCCGGATATGAGGTAAGAAAAAATTTTCATGGTGCAGATTATGTTTGTTACCTGCCGATGGACAACCAAAGAAATGCGGTTGATTTCATTGAAATGGTTCAACCTTCTCTTGTTGTTTTTATCAAGTATGAGCTTTGGTTTCATTATTTGAACACATTGAACAAACGCAATATTCCAACGATGCTCATTTCAGCTATCGTGCTGCCCTCTCAAGCTTATTTTGGAATCCTGGGTGGATTTTTTCAATCCATGCTGAAAATGTTCACACATATTTTTGTCCAAGATGAGTCATCCAAACGCTTGCTCTCATCCATTGGCATTGAAAAGAATGTTTCTATTTCGGGCGATACCCGATTTGATCGGGTCGCTGAATTAACCCGTGAATCATTTTCCAACCAAGCCATTGAACATTTTTGTGGGAATGACAAGGTACTGATTGCCGGGAGCACCTGGCGGGAAGATGAATCTGCATTGCGTTATGTGCAATCGTGCATTCCCGAGTTAAAACTGATCATTGCCCCTCATGAAATTCATGCAGCACACCTTGCTTTTATTCAAACAATTTTCACTGATTCGGTATTGCTGAGTGAATACAACCATGATGCTGCTGCCAAGGTGCTCATCATTGACTCCATTGGCATGCTGTCAAAAATTTACAGATATGCAACCATTGCATACGTAGGCGGTGGATTCAACAAGGCAGGCATACACAATATTCTGGAAGCTGCAGCCTATGGAAAATTTGTTTGCTGGGGACCCCATTACCAGCGTTCAGCGGAGGCCAAGCACATGCTGGAGTTGTCATGCGGATTCAGTTATCATCAAAAGGAAGCACTGGTAGATAAAATTGCTGAGCTGCTTGAGAACAATGCCGAGCTGGAAGCAAAAAATCAACGCGCAAAAGAATTTGTATCATCCAACCAGGGTGCAACTTCACGAATTATGGTATTTTTACAGGATTCAAACATGGTATAAGAGATGTTCACAGAACCCAGCAATGTTGCACAAAAATCAGGATGGATCGAGGTTGTATGCGGCTCCATGTTTTCGGGTAAAACCGAGGAATTGATCCGCAGACTGAAAAGAGCAAAAATTGCGCATCAAGAGGTGGGCATTTTTAAACCCCTGCTCGACAACCGCTACCATGAAAACAATATTGTTTCACACAACGAAACAACCATTTCTGCAAAGGCGGTTGCAGATGCAAAAAATATTTTGGAATGGTCAGATGCATTCGGAGTAATCGGCATAGATGAGGCTCAATTTTTTGGGGAAGAAATTGTACAGATCGTTGAGAAACTTGCCAACAACGGGAAGCGGGTTATCGTAGCAGGACTCGATATGGATTATGCAGGGAATCCGTTTGGTCCGATGCCCAAACTACTATCCATCGCAAATTTTGTAACCAAATTACATGCTGTTTGCATGCAATGCGGAGGCGTTGCCAGCTACTCCTTCAGAATTTCAAACAATACCGATCAAGTAGTTATTGGAGAAAAAGATCATTACGAAGCAAGATGCAGGGCTTGCTTTCATGCATGACCAACGTGAATACATTACCTCAAATATTAGCATTGCTTAAAAAAGATCTTCTGCTGGAAAGAAGACAACAGCATACCCTGTACGGCATTCTGCTGTACATTGCTTCTACTGTATTTGTGATTTACCTTACACTGGAAGACCCGGATGCAGCCACTTGGAATGCTATTTTTTGGATCACACAGCTCTTTATTTGCATCAACGCTGTTGCAAAAAGTTTCTTGCAGGAAGCAAAAGGAAGAATGCTGTATTACTATACCATCACATCCCCCGTTGCATTCATCCTCTCTAAACTCATGTACAACTTGGTTTTGATGACGATCATGAGCATCATCAATCTCTTGCTTTACACTGCCATGTTGGGCAACCCGACGGCTGCTTACTGGTCGTTCGCAGCGATTGGAATTTTGGGAGGCTGCGGACTCGGACTGATCTTTACCATGCTGGCCGCCATCGCATCCAAAGCACTTCAACAAGCATCCCTGATGGCCATTTTGGGATTCCCATTGATCCTTCCCCAACTGATGATGCTGGTCAGACTTTCTAAATCAGCCTTCGGTGAAATATTCAACAATGGCATTCCCTTACAGATAATTTTACTTTTATTGGCATTCGATGCACTGATTATCATCTTGTCGGTTATTTTGTTTCCATTTTTATGGAAAGATTAGATGAAGAGCCTAATTTTGACCCTTCAAACAATGGATACATGCGCCTTACCTGGTGGAAATTGTTGACGATTGCTCTTCTCTTTTACGCTGTTATTGGAGGATTTTTAATGCCCGTGCCAGCGCTCTCTCAATTGGGCGAGACCATTCGCAACCTCTACTTCCATGTCTGCATGTGGTTTGCGATGATGATACTGTTTACCATCTCCATCATCCACAGCGTCAAATACCTGAATAACAAATCAGCCGTCCACGACATCAAAGCCAGGGCTTATGCAGCTGTTGGCTCTTATATGGGAATTTTAGGATACCTCACTGGTGCTATTTGGGCGAGCTACACTTGGGCAGACCCCAACAATCCCGCATATGCATCACTGGGTTCCATCATGAGAGAGCCCAAGTTGATTGGTGCTGCACTTGCTTTGCTGGTATATGGTGCCTATTTTATACTCAGAAGTTCTATCACCGATGTGGACCAAAGAGCAAGGGTAAGCGCTGTCTATAATGTATTTGCATACGCCATGCTTTTTCCAACCATATGGATCATACCCCGATTGCTTCCCAGCTTGCATCCCGGACAGGAAGGAAATCCTGCGCTGAATTTCAATGACATTGATGCAAGGATGCGTGTGGTATTTTATCCTGCAGTGATCGGTTGGACCCTCCTCGGATCATGGATTGCGCAATTGAGTGTGAGAATGGAATTGATCAAAGAAAAAAAATTCAGCAATGTATAAACCGAACAAATTCTATTTGCTGCTGTTTGCATTATTAGTATCCTATTGTTCACAAGCCCAAGAAGAAACGATGGCCAACACAATGCGCTCAAACGGAAAAATCTATGTTGTTGTAGCAGTTTTAACAACTATTTTGGTAGGACTCATCGCTTACCTCGTTCGATTGGATAAAAAGATATCCAAACTCGAAAAGGAATAACCGCTCCCCGACCGAGCTTTGCACTTCTAAACAACTTGCCATGGCAGAAGAATATAAGTTTTTTGATGCAGTCTGTAAAAGTTTTGACAAGGCTGCCAAGTATACCAATTTCGATCAGGGAATTCTTGAACAAATCAAACAGTGTAACAGTGTATTGCGTATGCACTTCCCTGTCAAGATCGGCGATAATGTAGAAGTAATAAAAGCATACAGGGTTCAACATTCACACCACAAACTCCCATGCAAAGGGGGTATCCGTTTCAGCGAAATGGTAAACCTGGATGAAGTGATGGCCTTGTCGGCATTGATGACCTACAAGTGTGCGATCGTCAATGTACCATTTGGAGGCGCCAAAGGTGGAATATCCATCGATCCAAAAAAATACTCAGCATATGAATTGGAAAAAATAACCCGGCGTTACACCAGCGAACTGATCAAAAAGAAGTTCATTGGTCCGGGTGAAGACGTTCCAGCACCCGATTATGGAACCGGTGAAAGAGAGATGTCATGGATTCTTGACACCTATGTCACCATGAATCCCGGTCAGGTGGAAGCACTGGCTTGCGTTACCGGAAAACCCATCACACAAGGTGGCGTAAAAGGAAGAAGAGAAGCAACTGGACTTGGTGTATTTTATGGAGTGAGGGAAGTCTGCAAGCACGAAGATCAAATGAAGAAACTTGGACTCACACCCGGCATCGAAGGGAAAAAAGTGATAGTGCAGGGATTGGGTAATGTGGGATATCATTCCGCTAAATTTTTCGAAGAAGGAGGTGCATTGGTAGTTGGACTCATTGAGTATGAAGGAGCTATATACAATGAAGCAGGATTGGATGTTGAAGCGGTTTTTCAACACAGAAAAAAAACAGGATCGATATTGAATTTCCCTGGTGCAAAGAATTTTGAGAAAAATACCGACGGACTCGAAGCCCCATGTGATATTTTGATTCCTGCTGCATTGGAGAATGTAATCAATGAACACAATGCAGATAAGATTCAGGCAAAAATCATCGGAGAAGCTGCCAATGGACCTTTGACACCAGAAGCAGATGATATTCTCACCAAAAAAGGAGTACTTGTTGTTCCAGACATGTACCTCAATGCCGGCGGTGTTACAGTTTCATACTTTGAGTGGTTGAAAAATTTGAGCCACGTTTCTTATGGAAGATTGGAAAGAAGATTCATGGAAAACCAAAACGCCAACATCGTTGCGCAGATTGAAACCATGACTGGCAGCACCATTGCAGAAGATCAAAAGAAAATCCTTGTGCACGGTCCGGATGAAATCGATTTGGTGCGCAGTGGACTTGAAGACACCATGATCAAAGCAACCAATGAAATTTTCGCATGCTGGAACAAATATCCCGACATCCCCAACATGAGGACTGCAGCGTTCGTAGTGGCGATTGAAAAAGTCGGGAACAGTTACATGGAATTGGGAATATTTCCATAATATCCGAACTACTCAAAACTCGGAAAAGAAGCGAGCCATTTTTGGTTCGCTTCTTTTATTTCAGCAATATGACATTGATGACCATTGGTGATGGCAATATAGCTTGCTTGTATATTGCGATGATATGACAGAATTTGCATGAGGACAGATTCAGTCAACATCACATCGGTTGACTTGCATTCCACCATCATCCAAGGCTGATGCGATGCGTTGAAAACTAAGATATCGTATCTTTTCTTTCCTGCATCTTTCAACCCTTTTTCTACTGATATGAGGGATTCTGGTATTTGATGCACCTTGCACAGCCAATTCAAAAAATTCTGCCGAACCCATTCCTCCGGCTGAAGCAGTACCCATTTCTTTCTGAAACGATCCCAAATTTCAGGACCGTTTTCCGACTGTCGGACCCTAAAATCCGGCTCGGGAAATGACATTGGAATCATGCTTGCAAAGTAATCAGTAATTTTGATGAAAGTTAGAGATGAACAACAAAGAAGAAATTGTCAAAAACTGGTTGCCCCGGTATACTGGGAGAAAACTCGAGGACTTTGGTGAATACATTTTGCTGACCAACTTCAGTAATTATGTTGAGTTGTTTGCTCAATGGAACAATGTGGAAGTAATAGGCAGGGAAAAGCCCATGCAATCAGCCACGGCAGAGGGTATTACCATCATCAATTTTGGAATGGGGAGTCCAACTGCTGCAACGATCATGGATTTGCTTACAGCCATAGACCCCAAAGCAGTATTGTTTCTGGGGAAATGCGGGGGACTTAAAAAGAGAAATAAAATTGGAGATTTGATTTTACCAATTGCCGCCATCAGAGGGGAAGGAACATCCAACGATTACTTCCCGGCAGAAGTCCCGGCACTTCCGGCCTTCGCACTTCAAAAAGCCATCTCCACCACCATCAGAGACCACCAGTTGGATTATTGGACGGGAACTGTATATACTACCAATAGAAGGGTTTGGGAACATGACCTGGACTTCAAGGAGTATCTCCAAAAAATCAGGGCATATGCAATAGATATGGAGACTGCAACTATTTTCTCCGTTGGATTTTACAATAAAATTCCAACCGGTGCCATCCTCATGGTCAGCGATCAGCCCATGATACCGGAAGGCGTTAAAACGGAGGAGAGCGATAAGAAAGTAACAGCCAATTATGTTGAAACGCATGTCCGTTTGGGCATTGAATCACTCAAGCAATTGATCAACAATGGCCTAACTGTCAGGCATTTGCGCTTCTGATATCCACATTCCCGTATCTGGACCTGAATAGATTTATACTGCAAAAGGACATTTTTTGCTAATTTTGCAGCTCAATTGCCAAAACAAATCTGGTGCCGTAAGATCAGGTTTGATGCAAGGTGTCTCCTTTTTCCAAGACATCAAGGTTTGTTTCAGGCATTTTAAAATTCTAAAAAGCATGAAACTTTCTCAATTCAGATTCGATTTCCCACTCAACCTCATTGCCCAAACCCCCGCCAAAAGAAGAGAGGACGCCAGATTGATGGTTGTTCACAAAGACACCGGCGTGATTGAAAACAGAATGTTCAAAGACGTTCAGGAATACTTTGAGGAAAAAGATGTTTTCGTTGTCAACAATACGAAAGTATTTCCAGCCAGGATGTATGGAAGAAAAGAAAAGACCGGAGCAAAAATCGAGGTGTTTCTATTAAGAGAGTTGAACAAACAAAACAGACTCTGGGATGTCATCGTTGATCCCGCAAGAAAAATAAGAGTAGGCAATAAACTTTATTTCGGTGATGCAGAAGAATTGGTTGCAGAAGTAATTGACAATACCACTTCCCGAGGAAGAACCATCCGTTTTTTGTTCGAAGGAAGCGATGATGAATTCAAAGAGATTCTCAATACACTTGGAGAAACTCCCCTGCCCAAATACATCAAACGCAAGCCGGACGAGACCGACAAAGAACGTTATCAAACAGTATACGCAAAACACGAAGGTGCTGTGGCAGCTCCAACAGCAGGTTTGCACTTTTCAATCGAATTGATCAAAAGACTGGAAATACAAGGTATCCGTTTTGCCGAGGTAACACTTCACACCGGACTCGGAACATTCAGGGCCATTGAAGTAGAAGATCTCAGTAAGCACAAGATGGAAGCCGAATATTTCAAGGTTGATGAAACAGCCTGCAAGATCGTGAACAAGGCAAAATCAGAAGGACACCGCATTTGCTCGGTTGGCACCACAACCATGAGAGCGCTTGAAAGCACATTTACCGCAGATAAATTATTGAAACCTGCAGAAGGATGGACAAATGTTTTCATACATCCACCGCATGATTTCTCGATCTGTGATTCATTGATCACCAATTTTCATTTGCCCAAAACATCATTGCTGATCATGGCCTGTGCATTTGCAGGTTATGACCTCACAATGGAGGCCTACAAGAAAGCCATCAAGGATAAATACAGATTCTTCAGTTATGGAGATGCCATGTTGATTTTATAATCAGCAAGCTTCAGTCCATCAATGCTACAAGATCAATCGAGTCCGAACAACCCCTTGTTCAGGGCCTTCAGCGTATCATTCTTCAATGTGGTTGGAACCAATATGGAAACATTGTGCAAGCTGCCTCCGTAGCTGACCATGTTGACAGGTATATGATTGAGTGAATCAAACAATCGCATCATCAAATTGCTGTTCTGCGTTAATTTATTTCCCACTACCGACACGATGGTTTGCTGATTGATGATCTCCAATTCACCCAGCGGCTGCAGCTCCTTTGCAATTTCATCGATGAATTGTGTGTTATCAATGGTAACAGAAACCGCTACTTCTGAAGTAGTGATCATATCAATTGAAGTCCTGTATTTTTCAAATACCTCAAATATTTTTCTCAGGAAACCATACGCCAACAACATTCTGCTGCTTTTGATCTTCAACATGACGATTCCATCTTTGGCAGCAACAGCTTTTACGCCATCTCGCTCAGCATCTTTCAGGATGATGGTGCCTTTTGCCTCAGGCTGCATGGTATTCAGCAGTTTTACAGGTATGTTGTAGTGCTGCGCAGGCCAGATGGATGCAGGATGAAGGATTTTCGCTCCGAAATACGCCAACTCAGCAGCTTCATCAAAACTGAGTTGCTCAACAGGTTTCGTTGACTGAACTATACGAGGGTCATTGTTGTGCATGCCATCTATGTCAGTCCATATTTCACACACAGAAGCATCCACCGCAGCTGCAATCAGGGAGGCTGAATAATCACTTCCCCCTCGCTTCAAATTATCTACCTCACCTTTCGCATTTCTGCAGATATAACCTTGTGTGATATAAATCTTTTTTCCTTGATGTGTTTCAAGTGTTTTGGAGAGCTTTGATTTGATGAAAGGAACCTGAGGTTCATCGTTTGCATCAATTGACATAAAGTCAAGTGCAGGGAGCAGCACATGATCGATGCCGCATTCACCCAAATAACAACTGAAAAGTTTTGTACTCATCAACTCCCCTTGTGCCAAAATATCTTTATTCAGGGCATCATTGAATGAAACTTTCAAAATAATGCGCAAGAATTCAAAATGTTCATTGATGATTGCGCTTGCTTTCTGTTGACTTTCCTCTTTTTTCAATAAACCGACAATGAAATTGGAATAATGTGCATACAGCGACTCAATCAACTCACTTGCCTTTGTTTTATCACCTACCGACATGGCATCTCCAATGGCAACCAATGCATTGGTAGTGCCGCTCAATGCACTGAGCACCACAATTTTTGGTTCTTCATCACGTGTAATCAAATCAGCAACCTGGAACATTCTTTCAGGCTTCCCAACGGAAGTTCCACCAAACTTCATGATTTTCATTGCAGTCATTTTTTATTGGATGGCAAAGTTAAAGTTTGATGTTGAATTTCTGTGCGATGGACTGTAAATCTGACCACACAACATCAACAAGGGGTATGCCATTTTTTTCTCTCTCTGCCTGACACTCCCGCTCAGGATCACCCGGTATCAATACCTTTTGTTGCTGATCAATCGGCACTGCCTCCCTGAACCTGCGGATCCACAAATCCATGTCTTTTTTAAAATCCGCAGATGTTCTGAAAGCATCGATGCGCATGGCCCCAAAAAAATGCCCAATGCCTTTTCCCGGCTGATTTTCAGGCATAGGGACATAGGCGGGAAACGGCGGCACCCAGGGACCGAAATTGGCACCGCTGAGTACCCCGGAAAAAATATCAACGATGGATCCAAGTGCATAGCCCTTGTGACTGCCATGTGTTCTGTCACCCCCCAACGGAAGCAATGCACCGCCATTTTTCAATGCATGGGCATCTTGAATCGGATGACCCTGCTTGTCCTGCATCCAACCCAAAGGGGCATCCGCTCCTTTGCGCTGCAGCAATTCTAATTTACCGTTTGCAGCAGTGGTGGTTGCCAGATCTGCAATAAATGCCGGCTCCTCACCTGCAGGGACTGCCACACAGATAGGATTGGTTCCCAACATTCTTTCCTTAGAATAAGTAGGCGCCACCAATGCACTTGCATTCGTCATCACCATTCCAATCATGTCCTCCTCCAATGCGATCATGGCATGTGATGCAGCAATCCCAAAATGATTGCTGTTGCAAACACTCACCCATCCGGTTCCTACATTTTTAGCCTTTTCGACTGCGACCGACATGGCATGGGGAGCAACTACCAATCCCAATCCACTGTCACCGTCAACCACAGCTGTGGAGGGTGTTTCATGGATGATCTGAATATTGGGTTGGGTGTTGATTCGATCGACCTCCCAGAGTCGGATATAGCCAGATAGCCTTGCTACCCCATGAGAATCAATTCCGCGTAAATCTGCATCCAGCAATGTTTTGGTTGCCTGCCTTGCATGTTGTTCAGAGCATCCCATTGACAGAAAAACTTTGTAAACAAATCGATCTAAATCACTGTGGTGAATCAATTTTTCCATTCCGAATTATTTGATAATCTGTTGAATCAACGCAAAATAAGTGGAAAACTATCTCTGTAAATTGATTTTTTACACTTCCAATTGCATTTACTTTGAAAGAACTTAGTTTCTTAAATGATTTAACATGATAAAGCTACAGGTAATTGGACATCTTGGCAAGGATTGCACAACGAATGTCGTGAATGGAAAGAACGTGATCAACTTCAGTGTTGCACACAGTGAGCGTTACAAGGATGCATCTGGAAACCAAAAAGAAAAAACCACATGGGTTGAATGCGCGTATTGGACTGATCGCACTGCCATTGCACCTTATTTAAAAAAGGGACAATTGGTATTTGCAGAGGGCTCACCCGAAGTCAGGGGCTATACGAAGAACGACGGTACCCAAGGCACATCACTGACCATGCGTGTTTTGAGCATCCAGTTGTTGGGTGGGGCAAGAGGTGAATCAGGAAATGAAGAAGCTGCTGCAGCGTCGACCGGAAGCGAGAACGACGACCTTCCATTCTAAGTGAAACATTGATTTATCTACCAAGTCTGATTGATGCGATCAACCCATGCAAATCAATCAGACTTTTTTTATGGTCAATGCGATTGGACATGACGGGATTGACATCGTTCATATCATTGATGCTTTTTTCAATCATCTCGCCAATCATCTTTTCACCATGGTCATTTAATCCGGCATCCATCAAGGCATTGGGTTGACCCGTTTTGATGTCCTCTTTGATGTCTGCAAGATCATCCAAAAGCAAAAAATAGGTCATCAACGCATACCACCCTTTCAAAGCCTTTTCCAAATTGAATGAAGGAGATTGGATGATGGACAAGAGATACAGGTAGGAATCGGCACGGTTCAATGAGGGAAAGACTGTTCCAAGAGGAAGGGTTGACTGTTGTAGCGGCTGCTCTTGTACGGTATATTGCATCAAATCATTGTAGAATGACTTGTTCACAACATGCGGACCAACAAGTTCTGATACTTGCAAGGCATGTGCTCTCCAAGTAATTTGTTCATATTCATGCAATGCTGCACTGTGCAATATCTTTTCTGAAATTTGAAAAAAAGAGTCTGACAAGAGCTCATCCAAATGGACTCCAGAACGGTACAAAACATCCGCATAGATGGGGATGAAAATATAACCAGGTGCTCCGGGTATATAGATTTTTCTGTTTTTCCAATAAAGATTATCAGCAGGAACAGGTCGATCGACAAATGTTTTGCCAATTTGCAGGTCAACTCCATAAGAGAGTTTCAAATCATCTTTCGTTAGAAACATACATCAATTGGCTGAGGTTGATAAGTAAATCCGATCCTTGTTTCGATAAGCCCTTGCATGGGCAGAATCAATGATCACTTTGAAGAGCATTGGATTGCTGCTGTAGTATTTGTAGCTCGCTGCAAATATTTGAGGAGATACTTTGTTTGTTTGATATACTTTATGCAATTCATGTTTCAGCACACTGTCCTTGTTCAAGCTGCTGTCTTTCAGCACATATGTTTCTGCATATGCCTCCGCCAATGATACTTCCGTGATCATGTTGGTCATTTGATCTTTGGTAAGAAGGGGAAGGTCTTTTTGACTTTTACATGCAAAAGCCATAATAACAACAAGAAATATGAAAATAGATACTCTCATCATTTCAATTCTGTATTGTACCTGGATGCATTGGTGATATCCATTTTACTGGACAGTTCAGCAACCTGGTTTTTTTCCTGTTGGGATGACTTCTTGAAGGTTCGAATGATCTCTTCAGATCTGCCCTGAAAGAAAAAAGGAATGATCATCAAATTGGGTGTTTCAGCATGAACAACAGAAAGAAAATTGAGTGCTTGTATGATCTGTGTCCTGGCTTCCTTCTCATTGGACAGCATCTGATCAAGTCCCTTTCTGTAATATGTGTACAGTGCATCGTGCACTTGGGCGTACTTGCTGTTTTGCAGATTCTCAGACAACCAGTATCTGTTCCTTTGTCCGTCGAATGCCCTCCAACCCGTGATGCTTCTGCCCTCGGGTGCTGCATTCACAATCATGTTGGCTTTTTGAAAGAAGGCATCACCTCCCTTGGGTGAAAAGCTGTCATAATCGAGTCCAATGATGAGATTGACATAAAATGCAATCGTCGCTGCGAGATTGGCAGCCAGCGGCTCAGTTCCGGCAATTCTGTTTTCGTTGAATTCAATGGGCTGAAATTCAACATACCTGAATACCAGATCATTGTCAATGAAATTGATCAGCGGTGAAAGATAACTTGTATTGTATACTGGTCTGGCGGCCTGTACAGTGAGTGTTGCTTTGTAGACATTTGACTCAACAACGGATTGCAGGTTCAACAAGAAACTGCATTCAATTTTTTCATTGGACTCAAAATTGTCATTGGTCCATTTTCTTTTGTTGATAAAATTTTGGAGGGAAGTCTGTAGGTTTTGAAAGACTCTTTTGTCAACGTTGCTGCTGATCTGTGCATAAACCACATTCACTTTGGCATTCAACTCCTGCGCCTCTGCATGCTGGAGAAACAAAACCAAAAAGAACATAAATATCAATCTTCTCATACAGGTGCAAATCTATGTTGAAGATAAAAAAAAGGCGATGGATATCCATCGCCTTTCGCATGATTCATCATTTTTTAACGGAAAAGGTCTTCGTCGTTTTTCCTGAAGTAGACCTTGTCTTCCATAAACTCTTGGGTTGCCAACAGTGCTGGATTGGGCATTTTCTCATATGCCTTCGAAATTTCAATCTGCTCTTTGTTTTCGTGGATTTCCTCCAGGCTGTCGGTATGAGAGGCGAATTCTTCTAATTTATTGTGCAATTCCTCTTTGATGGAAATATTGATTTGACTGGCTCTTTTGGCGATGATGGAAATCGACTCATATACATTGCCTGTCTTGGATTTGATTTCATTCAAATCTTTGGTTTCAGCTACGTTGGTAAGATTACTTCCCAGCTGTCTGCGGAGTCTGCTCATTATTGATGTTTTTTAAATTATTCTTTGACAAAGTTAAGTAACGTTCAGCTTCTTTGAGCAAATTACTTTCCGGGAAGCGGTCCTGAAAGTCTTCTACCTCAGTAATAACCTTCGTGTATCTTTCAACCAGTTTCTGGTCAACGCTCATGTTGGCATACCTGTAGTAAGCCTTGATAGCCATGAGTTTATATGCATCACTCTTTTCTGAATCGGGGTAATTATTCATCAAGGTGGTGAACGCCAGTGCTGCCGCCCTGAATTGTCCAACGTTGAAATACAGTTGTGCGGAAAGGGATTCCTTCAGCTCCAACTTCTGTTGCAATTTGCTGATGATGTCTTCCGCCTCTGGCTTTTTCTTTGAGTTTGGATGATTGTTCAAATAAATCTGCATCATTCCAATTGCCTTGATGGTATTGGCTTGCTCCAATTCTGCCTTGGGAGATTGCTTGTAATAACAATATGCATTCAGGTACTCAACCTCTTCGGCTCTCGGACTGTTTGGGAAAACTTCCAGGTATCCCTTCAGCAAGTTTTCTGCCGTGATATAATCTCTTAAATTAAAATGAGCATTGGCATATTTGTAATAAAGATCCTCATGTTGAGGAGTACCCTTGAAGACGGGAAATACCTCTTCATAAAGCACCTGGGCTTTTCTAAAGTCCTTTTTGTCGTAATAAAGGTTGGCCATCTTCAATTTGAACTCATAGTCCTTGCTCTTCAGCACCTTGCCGAAACGTGACTTTTCGTTCAGAACAACCTCTGCTTTTTTACGCTTCTCTCCTTTTTTGAAAAGGGAGCATGAAACGAGCAACGTGAGTGACAATATCAGTAGAAGGCGGTATCTCATAAAGGGGGACAAAGGTAAGCAATTGGAACCAGAAGTAAAACTAGGCCTAAAGCATTCATTTTCAGGTTAAAAAGCTCATAAAAAAAGGCCCATGTGAAGGGCCTTTTCTTGTATGCGTCGTTTTTTTAATTTTTGCGCAGATTGGGGTGCGGAGCGGGGACGGTATTGGGACCGGCAGTATTTTCTGCTGTTGCAGAGAAATCAACTGTGTTGATGTCGCCATCTCCTTGTCCGTATTTATTGATCAGTCGCTCTGCTGCAATTCCTTGCTTTTCAACGAGATAGTTGATGATTGCATTGACCCTGTCCCAGCTAAGCTGCTGACTGGCCTTGGATGCTTGGGCATATCCCATCACAAAAAGCTTGCAGGTGGGATTGTTTTTCAACCTGTCAGCTGTTGATGCCAACAGTCCCATTGCTTCAGAAGAGAGTTGGATCGAGCCCTTTTTGAAAACCACACTTGGAACATTTCCCATGCTGCATCCTACTGGAGCAGCCGTCATGTTCTTGCAGCATTCAGGTTCCGGACATTTTCCAACACCATTTACGTCAACCGGCTGACATTCAGTGGGAGTGATCAATTGTTTGTCTTTGTAGTCTGGAACACCATCACCGTCGGTATCTCTGCTCACACCATGTGCATCAACAGGAGCGCCGGCAGGTGTTTTAGGTTCTTTGTCAAATTGATCTGTAACGCCATCACCATCTGCATCCTGCAGAACGACTTTTGGCATTTTCATTCTCTTGGGTGAATTCAATTCTGAGTAAACAAAATTAAACGGGTTGATCCAGTAGAGCGGTTGAACAGATTTTGTTTTTTTCTGAGCGAACGTATCGTGGCCCGACAACAGGAATAATCCGATGAAAAGGGCTGTAATTATTTTATTCAATTTCATGATCAGTTTTTTTAGAAGTTAGTCAGCTTAAAACAAATTGATGTTGACTCCAAAAGAAAGGAAGTTGTAAAGATCGTTTCTATTTGAAACGATGGGCACAGCAGCATTGGAGCCTTGTGGAGTTGAGTAATAATATTTTACTCCATCCATCAAATCATCCCTTGTCATCACAAATCTGTTTTCAAGTGAAACATTGACTTTGTTGGACACCTTGAAAGAGGCACCCAATCCAAAAGTTGTAGTTGGCTTGAGCCTGCTTCCACTGGTGGCAGCATTTGTTTCATATGTACCATCCAGCAATCCCTTTACCGTTGCCTTCGACATACCTGGCGCGAAAGCATAGTTTGCTCCGGCGGCATTGGTTGCATCAACTTTTGTGTCATACAACAAAAATCCAGCACCCAAAATGGCATGCAAGAGGACTTTTGGTTCCGCGCGGTGGAAACTGATGTTGTTCAAATTGATAACACCTTGAATAGAGAACTCATGAACGCTGGTCTTGTAATTATAATAAAGATTTCCATTGGGATATCTTCCCTCCCATGCAGAATTGAAAACTGGTCTTACTGCAATATGGGTTGGGCCAACACCACGTGCATTGCCATAGGTGTATTCACCCCTTACGGACAAAACATAACCCAAGGCCTTTCTTGCATGCAGTCCAAATCCAAATCCGGGGAAAGATGCGTCAACGTCACCGCTGACTGTCGGTGCACCCAACTTGATACCAAGTTCCCACTGGCTTCTTGGCTGAGCAGGAAAATTGTACTGGTTGTTCATGAATTCAAAATGCTGCTCCATGCGTGCAGGAGGAACAACTGAAGAATCTCTCCAATCATACCCGCCTGGAGAAGATACTTGAGCATCCGCTGCAAAAGCAGATACCATGATCAGTGCAACGATTAATAACTTTTTCTTCATCATAGTTTATAGTTAAAATTGAAAAAACACATTTATGAACCACAAATTTACTTCTATTCGAACAAGATGTCCCAATAGTTCATCCTTTTTTTAAAGTTTTTTTAGCATTTCACACGAAATGAAATCAGCTTTGATTTGACGGCAATTCACATCATAAGTTTATTGATGTATCAGACATGCTGTAAAATAATGCCTAAATTTGCGTTTCATCAATGTCTACTTCCAACCAACACATTCAAAAAGAGCTTGCTGCATTCGAGGATTTGTTCAAAAATGCCGTAAAAAGCAATGTGCCATTGCTTGATCGAATATTAAAATATGTTGTAAAAACAAAAGGAAAGCAGCTCAGACCGATGTTTGTGATTTTGTCTGCCAAACTTTGTGGAGAGGTCAACGAAAAAACATACCGTGCTGCATCACTGGTTGAACTGCTTCATACTGCAACTTTGGTACATGATGATGTAGTAGATGAGGCCGCACAAAGACGCGGTTATTTTTCCGTCTATGCGCTTTGGAAAAACAAAGCTTCTGTACTGGTGGGTGATTATTTGTTGGCAAAGGGACTCCTGCTATCATTAGATAACAAAGATTTTAATACGTTGCATATTTTATCAGATGCAGTGAGCAGGATGAGTGAGGGGGAATTATTACAACTTGAAAAATCAAGGTTGCTGAACATTACAGAAGATGATTATTTCAATATCATCAGAAATAAAACGGCTTCATTGTTGGCATCTGCATGTGCGGCTGGAGCCGACTCATCAACCAACGACGCTGAATTGGTTGAAAAAATGAAAATGTTTGGAGAATATACAGGCATAGCTTTCCAAATCAAAGACGATCTTTTTGATTATGGCTCAGATGATGTAGGTAAACCAACGGGCAATGATATCAAAGAGAAAAAATTGACACTGCCCTTGATCTACACACTTAAAAACAGCGATGCCAGTAAGAGAAGATCACTGAAATTCCTACTGAAAAACAGCAACAGAAGAAAGGAAAGCGTACAATTTATTATTGAGGAGGTTCAACGCTCAGGCGGAATCGAATATGCTGTAGAAAAAATGAATGCATACAAAACAAAAGCACTAGACATCCTGCATCAATTTCCTCCTTCAGCTTCAAGAGACAGCCTAGAGGCTTTGGTGAGATATACAACAGAAAGGAAGCGCTGATGAATTTATTTGAAAAAAGATGGAAGTTCAAGCAATACGACCACGAAGTGTCCAACAAACTTTGTCAGTCCCTTCGCATCCATCCTGTTATCTGCGACATGCTATCAAGCAGAGGTATCAGCAGCTTTGAGGAAGCGAAGGATTTTTTCAGGCCTTCACTGAATCAGCTACATGATCCTTTTCTCATGAAGGATATGAAAATCGCAACCGACAGAATCATTCATGCAATCAAGTCGAATGAGAAAATCCTGATATATGGAGATTACGATGTAGATGGGACTACTGCAGTATCCGTTGTATTTGATTTCCTTCAATTTATTTATCCCTCAAAGCAAATCGAATACTACATCCCAGATCGGTACAAGGAGGGATACGGACTTTCATCAGCAGGCATTGAATACGCTGAGAAAAACAAATTTAATCTGCTCATCACACTTGATTGTGGAATCAAATCAGTTGAACTCATACAATTGGCAAAAGATAAGCAAATTGACTGCATTGTATGCGATCATCATCTGCCCGGAAATCAATTGCCTCCTGCAGTGGCCATTCTGAATCCCAAGCAACCGGATTGCACCTATCCCTGCAAGGAATTGTGCGGATGTGGAGTCGGATTCAAACTCATCCAGGCATTGTGTTTGCAATTGGGGCTGGAAGAATCATTGTATACAAAATACCTCGACCTGGTGGCTACTGCCATTGCAGCTGACATTGTTTCCATTACTGGCGAAAACAGAACACTTGCCTTTTTTGGCTTGAAAAAAGCAAATGAAAATCCCAATACAGGCATCAGGGCGCTCATTGAGCAGAGCAATCTGAAAACACCGCTTTCCATCAACAGCCTCTCCTTTGTAATTGGTCCGCGTATCAACGCAGCAGGCAGAATGGGCGACGCAAAAAGAGCGGTTTCACTTTTTATTGAAAAAGACATCTTCAGCGCAAAAGAGATTGCGCTGACTTTGCAATCAGAAAACAACAACAGAAAAGAGGCTGACAGCTCCATCACAGATGAAGCATTGCTGCAAATCAACCAAGATGAAACCGCAGATCTGAAAAAAACCATTGTTGTTTTCAACGAACATTGGCACAAAGGAGTTTTGGGAATTGTTGCAAGCCGATTGCTCGAGAAATATTACAAGCCAACCATTGTACTTACCAAAAGCGGTGATTTTTATACAGGCAGTGCAAGAAGCATTGCTGGGTTCAACATGTATGAGGGACTCGACAAATGCAGTCATTTACTGCATGCTTTTGGAGGACATTATTTTGCCGCAGGCATGACCGTTGCGCCCTCTCAAATCGAATTGTTCAAAGAAACGTTTGAAGCTGTTGCCAATGAGGTCTTGTCCAGCGAAGACATGATTCCAGAAATTGAAATTGATGCAGCTATTCAACTTAAGGATATCAATCAATCCTTCTATCATATTCTGGAACAAATGGAACCCTTTGGTCCGGATAATACAAAACCGGTTTTTTGCGTAAGAAATGTCTCCAACGCAGGATGCAGGATTGTAAAAGAAGATCACCTTCGGTTTGAAGTCATGCAAGACAATTTTTCCATCAATGGAATAGGATTTCAGCTTGCAGAGAAATACGAGAGACTTGATCGTCCCGCTAAAATGGACATCGTTTTTACGATGGAAGAAAACCATTTCAATGGAAGAACTTCTTTGCAGATGAAAGTCATTGATTTCAACAAAGCTATATGATACAGGCCCCTTCGGGGCCTGTAGTAGTTAGGATTGTGTCGGGACTGTCTTCATTAGATCCATGCTCCGATGGATGAATTCCGTCAGTTGACCTCCTTTCAGCATTCCTTGAGACAAGAGCGCCAGGTCTGCCAAGTTTCTTATTTGTTTCTCTTGAATGTCTTTGTTTTTTTCTTTTAACAATGATCCAAAAATGCTGTTGTTACCATTTACTGTCAGCAACACCTCATCCGGCATGCTTGCATAAAAACTTCCCATGGGTCCGCTCATGGCTGCCATGTCTTTCATCCTTCGCATGAATTCCGGGCGCGTTGCTACTACAGGAGGCATATCCGGACTCAAGCCTTTTACTTCAACATTGATTGTTATATCCGGTACTTTAAACTCAAACAATGACTTCAACTTTTCTTCATCCTTTTTCGAAAGCACAGACTTGTTGTCGTCTTGTTTGTCAATCAGGTTGTCTGTAATTTCCGAGTCTACTCTGGTGAATTGTACATTCTCCCATTTGGATTCAATTTGACCAATGAATGAGGCATCTACCAATGTATCCATCTTGACAACCTTGTAACCCTTGTCCTGCGCAGCTTTTATGTATGCATCCTGTTGAATCGCATCTGTGGTATAGAGTATGACGAGTTTTCCATCCTTGTTTTTCTGCAATGTTTCCGCTTCGGTCCGGTATTCGTCCAAAGTATAAAATTTTTCTGCATTGGCAGCGTCTTGCATGATGTGAAACTTGTCAGCTTTCTCACGAAACTTGTCATCCGTGATCATACCATATTTCACAAAGAGTCCCAGACTCTCCCACTTTTTTTCAAATGCTGATCTTTCATTTCTAAAAATCTCATCCAACTTATCAGCTACTTTTTTGGTGATATGGTTGTTGATCTTCTTTACATTTGGATCACCCTGGAGATAACTTCTGCTCACATTGAGCGGAATATCAGGTGAGTCGATCACTCCTTGCAGAAGCATGAGAAACTCAGGCACAATGTCCTTCACTTCATCTGTAACAAAAACCTGGTTGCAGTACAATTGAATTTTATCCTTTTGAATTTCGTATGACTGCTTGATTTTAGGGAAATATAAAATGCCGGTTAGATTGAATGGATAATCAACATTGAGATGAATCCAGAACAAAGGCGTTTCATTGAACGGATATAGGGTTTTATAGAACTCTTCATAATCTTTCGCTTCCAATTCCGCAGGTTTTCTCACCCATGCAGGATTGGTTGTATTGATTTGTTTGTCCTCGAAATAAATAGGAACAGGAAGAAATTTGCAGAATTTCTCAAGGATGTTTTTGATTTTGAAAGCATCCAAAAATTCCTCGCTCTCGGTATTGACGTGCAAGGTGATGGAGGTTCCTCGTTCTGATTTCTCGGTTGGTCCGAGTGTAAACTCCGGACTCCCATCGCATTCCCATACAACCGCTTCGCTGTTTTCTTTAAACGAAAGGGTTTTTAAGGTTACACGCTCACTCACCATAAAAGCACTGTAGAATCCGAGTCCGAAGTGCCCAATGATGTTCGCCTCGTTTTGACCTTTGTATTTTTCAAGAAACTCTTCCGCACTCGAAAATGCAACCTGGTTGATGTATTTATCTACCTCTTCCTGTGTCATTCCAATTCCCCTGTCTGAAATCGTAATTGTTTTTTCTTCCTTGTTGACAGCTACGTCAATGCGCAGCTCACCCAGTTCCCCCTTGGCTACCCCTGATGAAGCGTAGGTCTTCAATTTCTGAGTAGCGTCTACCGCGTTGGCAATCAATTCTCTGAGGAAAATGTCGTGGTCGGAGTAGAGAAACTTCTTGATAATGGGGAAGATGTTCTCGGTTTGAACACGTATTTGGCCTTTTTGCATATGATTGGTTTTTAGGCCTTTGGGACAAATGCAGTGCCAAATGGCAAAAATGACAGGATGACATTGGCATTGGGTGAAAAACAGGCCGAAAATGGACAAAATAGTGAGGGAAATAGGCTCAAAAATGCCTTGTTTGCATTACCTTTGCAGCCCATTATTAACAAACAAATACAGGGTATTATGCAAAATTATGAATTGATGGTGATTTTTACCCCTGTTCTGAGCGAGGACGAATTCAAGTCTGTTCAGAAAAAATATGTCGATTTTATCGCCGCTGGCGGTGGTAAACTCGTTCATAGCAACCCCTGGGGGTTGAAATCACTGGCCTACCCTATCCAGAAGAAAACCACTGGTATCTACTGGGTCATGGAATATGTAGCGCCAACCGACATGAATGAAAAGCTGAAGATTCAGCTCCTGCGTGACGAGCAGGTACTCCGTCACATTGTTATCAAACTCGATAAGTACGCCGTCGAGTACAACAA
Source organism: Bacteroidota bacterium (assembly GCA_041183265.1). Taxonomy (GTDB): domain Bacteria; phylum Bacteroidota; class Bacteroidia; order Chitinophagales; family Chitinophagaceae; genus Pollutibacter. Next base: position 5,016 of record JBEGMC010000028.1, on the reverse strand, counting down.
GAAAAAAAGAAGTGGTGTATCAACTGGAACCGAAAAATTAGTGGAGGGTTAATCACATGGCAAAAGCAAATGAAATCAAGTATCTAACCGCCATTAAAACGGAGCAGCCCAAGAAGAAATTCTGCCGCTTCAAAAAATATGGTATCCGTTATATCGATTACAAGGATGCTGAATTCTTGAAGAAGTTTTTGAATGAGCAGGGCAAGATGTTGCCACGCCGCATTACAGGAAACTCTTTGAAATATCAGCGCAAGGTGTCTGAAGCAATCAAGCGTGCGCGCCAGATGGCTTTGTTGCCTTATGTAACTGACCTTTTAAAATAAGAAACATGCAAATCATTTTAATACAAGACGTCAACAACCTTGGTGGTGCCAATGAAGTGGTAACCGTTAAGAATGGTTATGCAAGAAATTTTCTCATTCCCAACAAAATGGCTGTGGAAGCATCTCCTTCTAACTTGAAGCAGTTGGAAGAGCGTCTGAAGCAAATCAGAAAGAAGGAAGAGAAAATGATGGCGGAGATCAACAAGGTAATAGCTGCGCTCCAACAGGGTGCTGTTAAGATCGGTGCCAAGACTGGTACTACCGGTAAAATCTTTGGTAGCGTAACCACTGTTCAAATTGCCAAAGCAGTACGTGAGCAGAAGGGCTACGAAATCGACCGTCGCCGCATTCACTTGCTTGATGAAATCAAGGAATTGGGCAGCTACAAAGCGAAAGTTGATTTTGGAAACGGCAACGAAACAGAAATCGAGTTGGAAATTGTTGCAGAATAACAAAACAATACCATAAAAAAAGCCCCCTGAAATCAGGGGGCTTTTTTTATGACGTAATTTCAATCTCATGCGTTCCTGTCTAACATGGTTATTGATTTCTGCTTTGTTTGCATGCAACAGCAATGGCAAGGAGCAGCATGCGAGGGAGCAACCGACAACAGACAGCCTATTGCTGCAGGAGATTGCAGGAAATTTCAGCAATGCCCAGGATATTCAATTGGACAGCATTGCAATAGTCCGCTTCCTACAAACATATGTGCATTTTGATGCATTCCGGAAAGACATATTTCGCTTCTACATCAACAGGAATTATGCAATGGCCTGGTTTGACAGCACAGGGATGATTGAACAGGCAGGGCTTCTGTATAATAGAATTGTGAACATGAAAGAAGACGGACTCCCATTGGATATTCCATATATGGACGAATATGTTGTACTCATGTCATCCGCTGATGAGTCGAACAAGGTTTTTACGGAATTGATGCAGACGGCACAATATCTTCATTTTGCACAGAAATTGATTTCAGGAATTTCAGAAGTTGACAGCAAATCGCTTGAATGGAACATCCCCAGAAAAAAAATTGACCATGCAAAGCTCTTGCAGCAGCTGATGGAGGGAGATACAAGTTCAGAAGTGCGGCAATTCTTTCCTCAATATCATTTGCTGAAAATGAAATTGGCCGAGTACCATCAAATTGAAAATGATGGCGGGTGGGACAGTATTCCGGTTGTAAAAAAAACAATTCGCTTGGGTGATTCGGGAAGAAACATCACAGCCATTAAAAAGCGCTTGTTTGCAACCGGGTTGTATGCGAGCACTGACACTTCAGTGTATTTCAATCAAGCACTTGAAGAAGCCGTCATTCAGTTCCAGCAGTCACATGGATTGAAGCCAGATGGCATTGTAAATAAATCCACCATACTGGAATTCAATGTTTCAGTAAGGAATCGCATACAACAAATCATGTTGAACATGGAACGATGTAGATGGCTTCCCCATCTGGTATCAGCAAAATATTTACTTGTCAACATCCCCCAATTCAAGCTGTATGTGTACGATGAAAATGGACTTGTATTTTACAGCAAGGTTGTTGTTGGAAAGGAAACCAACCGAACAGCTATTTTCAAAGGGGATATGAAGTATGTTGTATTCAGTCCATATTGGAATGTTCCCCCCAACATCATGAAGAAAGAGGTTTTACCTGCCATCAAAAGAAACAGTCAATATCTCATCGAAAACAAGATGGAGTGGCATGGCAACATCATACGTCAAGTACCTGGTCCGTGGAATGCATTGGGTGGGGTCAAATTTGTATTTCCCAATGGGTACGACATTTACCTGCATGACACCCCCAGCAAGTCACTTTTCAATGAATCTAGCAGGACATTCAGTCACGGGTGTATAAGAATTTCTGAGCCTAAAAAGCTGGCAATGTACCTGTTAGCAGATCAGGTGCAGTGGACATCCCAGGCAGTTGACAGTGCCATGAGCAGTAGAATAGAAAAGTTTGTACCTTTAAAAAAGCCGGTTCCTGTATACGTTGTTTATTTCACGGCATTTGTAGATGCTGATGGCGTGTTGAATTTCAGCAAGGATGTATACGGCAGAGATTTGCAGCTCAAGAAAATGATTCTGAATTAGGCCGCTCCCCGCTTCCGCTCCCTTTTTTTCCTGTGCTTCCAACAACCATTATAAACTAAAAAGCCTGGTATGAACATTTTCGTAGGTAATCTCAATTACAAAATGACCGGTGAGTCACTCACCGAATTGTTCAGTCCGCATGGACAAGTTGCTTCATCACGCATCATCATGGACAAGGTCAGCGGGAGAAGCAAAGGCTTTGGATTCGTTGAAATGCCTGACAATGAAGAAGCCTTGAAAGCCATTGCAGCCATCCACGAAACCGAAGTGATGGGCAGAAAAATCATTGCAAGCGAAGCCAGGGCACCTCAACGGTAGCATACACAGGTCTGCTTTCAAACCAGTAACTTGCGTTTGAAAGTATTGTATATGAAATCATCTTCTGTCATTGCGGGATGCATGAATTGGGGTCAGTGGGGAGCTAAGTTCTCGACCCAGCAGTATTTGTCTCATATCAAAAGAACCCTTGAGGCGGGTGTATTTACATTTGATCATGCCGATATCTATGGACATTATACAACAGAGGAGGAATTTGGCAATGCACTGAAACTTGATCCTTCTTTGAGAAACAATTTGCAAATCATCACCAAATGTGGTATTTGCATGGTAACACCCCATCGTCCGCTGCATCAAATCAAATCATACAATACATCCAAGACACATATTCTATCATCCGTAGAGCAATCGCTTTCTAATTTCCATACCGATTACATTGACCTGTTGTTGATTCATCGTCCGGATCCTTTGATGGATCCCTATGAAATCGCTGAGGCGTTCATGGTATTGAAACAATCGGGTAAAGTAAAACATTTTGGCGTTTCAAATTTTACCGCCAGTCAATTTGCGATGCTTCATCATTTATTCCCGCTGGAAGTAAATCAGATTGAATTGTCCATCATGCATACCAAGCCTTTTTATGATGGTGTAACGGATCAGTGCATAGAAAAAAAGGTGACGCCACAAGCATGGTCACCCATGGGTGCCGGCAAGATACATTTGGATGCGGAGGACGAGCGCAGCAGAAGAATCATATCGATGGCCCAGATACTGGGTGAAAAATACAATGCAAGTTTTGACCAGGTATTGATTGCCTGGTTGTTGCATCATCCTTCAGGCATTGTACCCGTTCTGGGAACCACCAAAATAGAAAGGCTGCAAGCAGCCATGGAAGCCAGTTCCATTGAAATGACACATGAAGAATGGCATATGTTGCTGAGAGCATCCAATGGATTTGATGTTCCTTAATGCAATTGATAGGATGTAAAGATCTTGTTCGATACCTGCATCAGTTTTTTCCTGCCTTTTCGATAATAAATGTTTGCTCCAGCAATGGGGTGATTGGAAAGCCAGTGCAATGCCGGTTGAACACCCATGACCATCAATGCATTGTCCAGCGCATCTGCCGTAACAGCATCATTGGCAATGACTGTAACAGCAATGATTTTTTGTTTGATGGGTTTCCCCTTCAGCGGATGCACAATATGGCTGTATATTTTTCTTCCAGATTGCATGAATTTACTCATGCTGCCGGAGGTGGTGACTGCTGCGTTGGACAATTGGATGGTTGGATCAATTTCATCCATTGATTTTTCGGAGTGGGTGTAGACCGCAATATTCCACGATGGTTTTCCCGGAGGGTGTCCGCTTGCATATATTTCACCTCCCAATTCAACGAGGAAATCATGGATACCATGTCTTTTGAATATCGCCGCCATTTGATCTACTGAATATCCTTGTGTAATTCCATCACAATCAATTTGAACAGCTGGATCATCTTTAACCAAGCTGTCACCTTTCACAAGGATATGTTGAAATCCAACCAGCCTTTGGATATTGCTGATGGCTTTTTTAGAGGGCTGCAGATGCGCGTTGATATGTGTTTTCCAAAGATCAATGATGGGTTTGCACGTGATGTCGAAACTGCCTTTTGTCAGAGCAGCAACATCGATTGCTTTGTTGACAACTTGCTTCATGTGATTATCCATCAAGATACCGCGTGGATGTTGATTGAATTGATTGATCAGGGAATGGGATTGATAGAGGGAAAGGGAGGAATCAATTGCTGTCAGCAGCACGTCGATCTCTTTTTGAGAAACCTTTGGAATTGCTGCATAATAGGTGCAATGATACGATGTGCCCTGGGCTTTCCCATTCAATTGAAATGCGCGCAGGGAATCTTTCTGAGAAAAATCTGCCTTGAAGCATGAGAAAAAAATGATCAGCGCATGGATCATTGCAGGAAGATAATGTTTACGTGTGACTTCTCAGGCTGTAAATAAAAAACCCTGATCGAATGAACGATCAGGGTTTTAATAAATATGGCACCTACCTACTCTCCCAGAAAATCTAGTACCATCGGCCATGAGGGGCTTAACTGCTCTGTTCGGTATGGGAAGAGGTGAACACCCTCGGCAAAAGCACCATAAGAAGCTTTCCCGAAAATTGGGAACAATAAGTTGATCATATTGGGGGTTGTAAACGGAGTAATAAAAAAAATTAAAGCTTACGGGCAATTAGTACTACTTGGCTTTACTGTTACCAGTTTTACACCTATAGCCTATCAACGTCATAGTCTTTGACGACCCTTAAAAGGAAACTC
>JBEGMC010000027.1:0-4924 GCA_041183265.1 Bacteroidota bacterium | reverse complement strand
GGATATCAATGACCCGAATGTGGATGCACAATTATACGCAGGCATCAATTTCAAGGGCAGCAGTCCAATAACAACAGCTGTGTTTGAGGTCAACAAATCAAATTTGCTTCCATTGCATTTTACCAAAAATCCTATTTCACTGACCGGCAAATCAATCCTGAATATCCAAGGCGACAACCTTGATAACATCAGTGGAGAAGGCAGATTGGAGGATGTTGTATTTTCAAAAAATAAGCGTAAATACATTTTCGACAGCGTTGTCATCAAGGCAGAGAAACACCAGGACTTCAGAAACATCACACTGAGCAGCAACGATATCGAAGCAAATGTAAAAGGGAATTTTACATTTGAGGAACTGCCCTCCACGCTGGGTTACTACTTTGGCGAGTTCTATCCATTTTATTTCAAAAAATCTCTTGCGCCCAAAAAAGAGCAGGATCTGATGTTTGACCTCAATGTTAAGAACGCCAATTATATTTTGGCTCTGACAGACAACGGACTGAATGGATTGAGCAACAGTAAAATAAAAGGCAGGATCAATTCGGCCTCAAAAATTTTCGAACTTGATGCTGCTATTCCAAAAATTGCTTACAACAAAATTGCTGTATACGACCTTGAGCTCAGTGCAAGAGGAACTGCAGATAGCATCAATACCAGTTCAAAGGCAAGTTCGGTTGTTTTCAATGACAGTCTTTTTTTCCCAACCAACACCATCGATATTCATTCCTCTAAATCATACTCAACCATTGATCTTACCACCAGTTCAAATCTGGCTCAATACGGAGCAAAACTATCGGCCAACATTGAAAATATTCAGGATGGCGTGATGATTCATTTCAATCCTTCTAAAGTTGTCTTCAACGAAAAGACTTGGAATATAGAGAAAGGTGGAGAACTGCTGATCAGTAGGTCTAAATTCGATGCAAGCAATTTCAAATTTGTAAACGGTGAGCAGTCCATCGGACTCATGACGCTTCCAATCGAAGCCAACCAATTGCAAACATTTATCCTTTCACTCAACAAAGTAAACCTGGGTGAATTGCTTCCCATTTTCATTAAAGAACCGCGCATACAGGGCATAACAACAGGCGATCTTACCATTGAGGATCCTTTCAATCATTTGAAACTCTATCTAAATGCACAAACGGATAAAACAAGGTTTGAAGATGACTCAATTGGACTGACATCCATCAATGGATTTTGGGACAACCTGGAAAAAAAGGCAAGCTTTTACTTTGAGTCTGAAAATCCGCTTTACAAACTCAACGCAAGAGGTAAACTTGATGTAAAAGATTCACTCAATAAAACCATTGAAACAGATATCAACATTCAAAACCTTCAATTATCTGTTTTAAAACCCTATTTGGGAATTGTTTTCAGCGACATGAGTGGTAAAGGGAATGGCTATCTGAGGATACAGGGAAATCTGGATGAGCCGGATTTGGTGGGCGCTGTGAAGGTATCAGATGCAAAAGTAACAATCGATTTTACAAAATGCACCTATACACTACAGGATCCAACCATTACATTTACTCCAGACAAAATAGATTTCGGGACCATCCAGTTGAAAGATGCAAATGGATACACAGCCAGTTTCAAGGGGGATCTTGAACATCATTTTTTCAACAAATTCAATTACAACCTGAGTGCAACTTCAAGAAAATTGCTGGTGCTGAATACAAGCAGAACCGATAACAGTCTGTTTTATGGAAAAGCGGTTGCCAGATTCAACTTCTCTATAACTGGTCCGGATGAATCAATCAAAATGTACATGAGTGGTGCTCCGGTAGACAGCTCAAGCATCAATATCCTTACTTCCACCAACAGCAAACAGTCGGCCGATGTTGACTTTGTTGTCTGGAAGACCTATGGAACTGAAATGAAATCTGCGTCTGTTTCAAGCAGCAGCAATTTTGTTATTGACATGGATCTGGTTGCCAATCCCTTCCTGAGAATGAATGTTGTATTGGATGAACTAACAGGTGATATCATATCCGGACAAGGCTCCGGTAACCTGAAAATCCATACAGGATCCAAAGAGAATTTTACAATGATTGGCAGGTACAACATCGAGAACGGAAGTTATAATTTCAATTTTCAGGATGTGTTCAAAAAACCTTTCAGGTTATTGGGCGGAGGAAGCAGTTATATCAGCTGGACAGGCGACCCCTATGACGCAGACATCAATATTGATGCCTTGTATACAGCAGAGAAAGTGCGCATGAGTACATTGTTTACCGATCCCAGCAACCGGGGTATCTCTGGAGTAAGCTCAGATGTGTTGAGAGAAATCAGTGACGTGGAAGTCAGATGCAATCTGACCGGAACATTGAGCAGGCCCAATCCAAGTTTTCAGATTCTCATCCCTCAGGGAAGTGTTGTAAAAAACAACGCTACCATCGAAAACAAATTGAAGACCATCAACCGAGATGCGTTGGAGGTGAGCAAACAAGCCACTTACCTGATTGTTTTTAAAAGCTTTGCGCCGCAAGCAGCAGTGGTTGCAAGTGATTTGAACTATGAACTGCTGAACAGCACCATATCAGGTGTAATCAATGGCATCCTTTCCAACAGCGTTCAAAATTTCTTTACAAAAATGCTCGGCTCCTCCGTAGATGTCAATTTCAACTACTCCAGAACAATGACCACATTGGGTGGAACTGCCGGTGCGAACAGAACAGGCCCAAATAACTTCAGGGAGAACGTGAGTCTCCAGTTCATCAAAACAATGATGAACGACAAATTGATCATCACATTTGGAAGTGATTTCAATTTTGCAGCTGGAGCTGCATCTCTTGCAGCCAGCTCTCAAAATTTTCTTTTCCTTCCGGATGTAAACGTAGAATACAAAATAACGCCGGATGGAAAATTCAGAACATCCTTTTTTTACAGAAGCAGCTTCGATCTGCTCTCCTCTTCTGGAAAAAGAGACAGAACCGGAGGGAATATATCTTTCAGAACAGAGTTTGACAGGTTCTTTGAAAGAAAGAAAAAAACTGTTGTTGAGAGCGATAAAAATGAACCCTAAGTATTCTTGAGTGCCTGAATTTGCTCTGTGAACTTCTCAATAGTCAGGGCATCATCCACATTAAATGTCCCGATTCTGGTCCTGCGCAATGAGGACAAGTAAGCCCCACAACCCAAAGCCTCACCAAAATCATTCGCGAGACTTCGTATGTAAGTGCCGGTAGAACAGACAACTTTAAACTGCACAACTGGCAGCTGGATGGCTGTGATTTCAAATGAGGATATGGTTATAGGTCTTGGATCCATTTTTACCTCTTTACCTTTTCTAGCAAGAATATAGGCAGGGGTACCTGATTTTTTAATAGCTGAGTGTGCGGGTGGAGTCTGCATGATTTTGCCTGTAAAATGTTGGGGTGCACCCATGATCATTTCGCTGGATACATCACTGTAATCTGCTTTTGGAACAGGGACTGATTCAAGATCATATGTGGGTGTTGTAGCTCCCAACGTGAAAGTGCCTGTGTACTCCTTCTCTGCTGCCATGTACTCATTGATCTTCTTGGTGAATTTTCCGGTACAAATGATGAGGAGTCCGGTTGCCAATGGATCCAGGGTCCCTGCATGACCCACCTTGCTGACACCTGTTAAAATCCTGACTTTCTTCACAGCATCGAAAGATGTCCAGGTAAGCGGTTTATCAATCAGCAATACTTTCCCATTTAAATAATCCTCTTTCCATTGTTCAGGCTGTGTATTGTACATTTGTCAAAGTTACCAATCTAAAAACAAACACTCCAAAGGCATTCGTTATGTCCCTTGCCCATCACCAAGACCATCACATCAGATACAGACAACAATTTGACAATGCCAAGCATTACCTGATTCCCTTTATCACAACAACGATGGATCTTGATCAACATACACATGTCTTGGATATTGGATGCGGTGACGGAGGTGTAATGGGGGCTATGCTGGAAAGAGGATGCACTGCGACAGGCATTGAGTTGAACAAGCTGAAATTTGAATTTGCATCTGAAAATATATCAACACATATCAACAGTGGCAGGGCAACACTCATCAATAAAAATGTTTATGAAGAGGAAGCACTGGTTGCCTTGAAAGAGAAATTTGACCTGATCATTCTAAAAGATGTCATAGAACACCTCCCCAACCAGGAAAAATTCATTCCCTATATCAAACAGTTTTTAAAACCCGGAGGAAGAATATTCTTCGGCTTCCCCCCCTGGTACATGCCCCACGGCGGACATCAACAAATATGTGAAAGCAGGTTCTTGGGATTCCTGCCCTACTTTCATTTGCTGCCTAAACCCTTTTACAGGGCGATCCTGAAAATGTTTGGCGAATCACAAGGAACTGTAGATGAATTGATGGAAATCAAAGACACAGGTATTTCCATTGAAAGATTTGAAAGAATTGTTTTAGAAAGCAAGTATGTAATTGAAAAGAAACAACCCTACCTGATCAACCCCATTTACAAAGATAAATTTGGTTGGAACCCAAGGGAGCAATTTTCAATCATCAACATGATGCCTTTTTTAAGAAATTTTTTAACCACCTGCGTGTATTATGTTATCAGAAAATCATAAAAATTGGCCTCTGATGTATTCTAAAGCTGTTTTTTCTTTCATAATTGTTTTGATGTTGGCCTCTTGCAACAACGAAGAAATCAAAACAGATAGCAGTTCCAGCGAAACATCACTCGCTGCACCTCAGAGCATATCCTATATAGTCGTCGATGCATATCCACATGATACTGCTGCGTTTACGCAAGGACTTGAATGGTATGATGATGTACTGATAGAAAGTACAGGCTTGTATGGCAAATCAAGTTTAAGACAGGTAGTACCAACAAATGGTAAATCAAAAAAACAAATCAACAACGAGAAAGATATTTTTGCTGAGGGTGTTACTGTATGGAGGGATACGGTATATCAAC
>JBEGMC010000026.1:0-4446 GCA_041183265.1 Bacteroidota bacterium | reverse complement strand
CCAGTGCAGGAAAAATCAATTTCAATAATCCGCATGTATAAAGCAGGTCCAGTCCAACAGAAGGTTTATCAGACATTAATATTTTATTCAGCTCATCTGTGATTCTTTCCTGAGATATAATTGAAATCCGATGTGCTGAATCATGAATTCCTTGCAATGTATTGGGGTCAATTGAAAAGTTCAATTGAGATGCAAACCTGATGGCCCGCATCATTCTGAGCGGATCATCCGAGAAGGTTTTTTCTGGTGACAGGGGAGTGCGGATGATTTTATTTTCAAGATCTCCAATTCCGTTAAAAGGGTCAATTAAGTTGACCGTTGACTGTTGACTGTTGACTGTTAACTGTAAACTGTCAACTGAAAACGCCAAAGCATTGATCGTAAAATCCCTTCTCTCCTGATCATCTTGCAAAGTTCCTGCTTCAACAATCGGATTGCGCGAATGCTGCAGGTAACTTTCCTTCCTGGCGCCTACAAACTCCACATCATATTTTCCGATGCGGACATGCGCTGTGCCATAATTTTTAAACCAAGAAACTTTTGGCTCAAATGGATATAGTCTGCTTAGTTCTAACGCCAATTCATTCGCATCGCCCAGGCAAACAATGTCAATGTCCATACAAGGGCGATTCAATATTTTATCACGAACAAATCCACCCACGACAAAAGCCTCCATCTTCAGATTCGAAGCGGCTTTAGCGGTATTGGAAATTATTTCAATTTCCTGATTGGTGAATGTTAGGGTCATTTTGCAAAGATAGTGTTCATTTTATGCACGATCAATGGCAGTTGACAGTTAACTGTTAACAGTTGACTGTTAACGGGTAACCGTCAACCGTCAACTGCAATTCTTTTAAACCACGTAATCTGCCTCTTGGCGTAATTTCTCGTATGTTGTTTGATTTTTTCAATCGCTTTTTCGCGGGTACACTTTCCGTCAAAATAATCGAAGAACTCTTTATAGCCGACGGTTTGCAAAGCTGTTAAATCCTTGTGTGCAATCAACGATCGTACTTCATCTTCCAACCCATCTTCAATCATTTTATCAACACGCTTGTTGATTCTTTCGTAAAGCACTGCTCTTGGGAGGTCTAGAATATTGTAGGTGAATGATGTTTGTTGATGGTTGGCCGTTGACGGTTGACTGTTAACTGTTAACTGTGAACTGTCAACTGATTTATGAAAATCAAAAATCGACCTCCCAGAGGACACTACTACCTCTAGCGCCCGCATCATCCGCTGTGGATTATCAATATCACCGCGACCTGCAAAAGATGGATCCAATTCCAATAATTTGTTTCTCAGTGCATCGATTCCTTTTTCTTTGTACAACCGAATAGCCTCTGCTCTGATTTCATCAGGGATAGGCGGGATGTCATCCAATCCTTCCACCAGTGCTTTGATGTACAAGCCTGTTCCACCACAGACAATGGCTACATCATGGTCCTCAAAAATTTCATCGAGGTAAGCGCTTGCCTCTTTTGCAAAGGTGGCTGCTGAAATATTTTCAGTGATGGAATGATTGGCGATGAAATAATGTTTTACTTCTTTCAACTCATCTTCAGTTGGTCTGGCAACGCCAATCCTCAACTCTCTGTAACATTGTCTTGAATCCGACGAAATAATGGAAGTGTTGTACAGCTTTGCAAGCCGGATGGCTTCAGCAGTTTTCCCAATAGCAGTGGGACCTGCAACGATGATGCATTGTTTTTCTTTCATGCGATTGGCAGCTTATGGAGAACTGCAACCGATAAGTATTTAAAAATTATTTTCGTCCTCGCCGCTTGTTTCCTCACCGCCCAATTCATCGTCCTGTTCACCTTCATCTTCCCCCTCATCTGTAAATCCCTCCCCAATGGCGCTGAGATCGTATTTCTCTTCTATATCAGCAAACTTATCACCTAAGATGCTTTTGATGCCGTACTGACTGGGACCAATCCCTTCTTTTCTGGTAATGGCAGGATAAGTTAGCTTAGGGTTCTCCTCTTTGGATATATTGATCAGTTGTATGTGGAAAGTCCAATTCTTCTTGAGATCATATACGTAAATAAATTTCTGCTCCGTATCCTTGATCTCCGATCCAATGATTGTTTCAATCATATCTAGCGGATCTACCTTGTATTCAACGCCTTCGTATTTCTCAAGACTGATGGCTCTGCCTCTTTGCCACAAGTCGTTGCTGCGGAAAAATATGGCTTCGTGAATGCTGTCAAACTCATATGCCTTGAGAATCGACTGATGCAATTCATAAAAGGTTTGCGTATGCTTGAGGGCTATGTCCCTGTAGACGGTATCGTCCTCTTCGAGATATACCCTGAATTTTAAAATGGCCATGCGGCAAGTTACTGAATTTCAGGAAGTGATTAGAATTTCAAACCAATGCTGAGGATGATGTTGCTGCTGCTTGTTTTCATGTAAGAAGGCGCAAAAAATGCCTGTTCCAGTCTGTATGGGAAATAGGCATTGTTCCACATTTGATATATATAGGTGATATCAACAAAATACCCCTTGTTTCTGTAACCTACACCTGCACTTGCATTCATGCGTTTGTTTGACAGATCATTTGCAGTGAAGGTATTGGTCATGTAATTGAAACCTGCTCTGGCCATCAGGGTATTGAATTTTAATTCACCCCCTAGGCGAAGATTGAGTCCGGACTTGTATTCATTTTGAATGACGCCATTCACCTCATTTAAATAATCTGCTCCACTGTTGTTGTAGGCATTCAAAGAGGGCCTGAACTTTGCATTTTTGTAATTGTCGTATTCAACATCTGCAGTGATAAAACCTTTTTGATTTTTTACATTTTCATCGGCGCCGAATGTATAACACATGCCGAGCAATAATTTAGAGGGACGGGTAAAGCTGTATTGGTATTCGCCCATAGAGCCATTGTTAAGGTCCAAGGAACTCTGCTTTAAAACACCATTTCCCATGTAACCTTCCAGATCTGTGGTGATCTTTGCAGAGTAATTATCTATCATGGTGTATACTATGGGACTGTGATAGGAAATACCAATCCTGTATTCCTTGACAGGTCTGGCGATGACACCCAACTTGATGCCTGTACCAACACCACTTGTATACAGGTAATCTTCAGATTCAAAATAATTGAAATTGTTCAGCTTCTTCGTCATGTCAGATTCTCTGTAAACGCTGTTGCGTTCGTAACTCAATCTGCTGAAGATGACTGTTCCTCCGAAATAAAGTTTATCAGAATAATTGGCACTTGCACTCATGAAAAAATCACGTATCCCGCCGACAGTTGTCACCGTGTTTTCCTGTTGGAGTCCGGATGCAATGGGAGCAAGGCTTCTATATCCCTTGATGGTGTTGTTGGGATTCAACAACGTATCGATGAGGTAGGTATTGAACGCGAGACTCGAACCGTATGGAAAATTGGTCGCAGCTTTGTTGGGGTCGGTCACATTGTTTTTTACCAGTTCTTCCAAATATTTTTCGGAAAAAGAACTTTGATTGTTGTTGCCCGAAAGGACAAACCTGTTGTTGAAGTTGGCTGTATTGACCATACCAATGGCAAAAGTAAAATTGCTCCATCTTCCATTGTAAGATCCATCTCTTGGAAGCACCATGCCAACATTGTTGAAATCATTGGCTGATTTTCTCTCTTTCTTTTCTGAACCGAGGTAGGTTGATTTATTGTTGTTGAAATGAAATGAAGGCGTAAACACCAGCTCACTGGTGCGGTACAGTCCGAGTCCAGCAGGATTTACATATGCTGCCGATAAATCACCTCCCAATGCTCCAACCGCACCGCCAATTGCTTTTGACCTCGCAGTCCCACTATGATCTGTCATCGAATACCTGATTGCATCAGCGGGTTCTTGGGAGAAAGATTTAAACGAAATCAAGAACAAAATGAATAGAAGACGTTTCATTCGGGGTTATAAGTTGTAAGTTTTAAGTTGTAAGTTTTAAGTTGTAATTGTTGTAATCGTTTTTAACCTATAACTTAAAACTTACAACTTACAACCACAATAACTACTACAACGATTAGAACGGCTGTTTAGTTATTTCCCCCTCTTGGAAATGATCTCACGGGCGCTGTACCGCTGGATCCGGAAGAAGGTGTGCTGGAGGGTGCATAGCTTCCGCCAGAAGAATTGTTGCTGAAGATTCTGTTAGAGCCACCATTATTGTTATTGTTGCTTCTGTAGTAGCTGTTATTGCTGTTGTTGTCATAATACTGCCCATAATTGCTTCCAAACTTTGAATAGTTTGTAGTCTGGCGGGGTGGAGTATAATTGTTCAGGTTATACACCCTTGGTCCAGAGTTTCTTGGAGCCACCGTTGTTTTGAATGTATTCAGCACCACCACAGGTTGTCCATAGTACATGGGTGAAAACGGACTGTAATAATAACTCATCGGATTGAACATGAATGGGTTGCCAAGTGATAGGTTATTGAATCCCATTCCACCATAGG
>JBEGMC010000025.1:0-17941 GCA_041183265.1 Bacteroidota bacterium | reverse complement strand
GGTTTACATTGAACATCAAGATGTTTTTTACGCATCTCAAATGGATTGGGATGCACTGATCAATCGCCCCCATTTGTATCAATATCTTTTGAAACATCTTTTGGATTGCAATCGCATTGATTCAATCGACGCACAGGGTGAATGGGATCCTCCTATTGGTACCCAGGAATTATGGGCAGCCGGTGTAACATACCTGCGCAGCAAAGAGGCAAGAGAAAAGGAATCAGCACAAAGCGGTGGTGGAAGTTTTTATGACAAAGTATATGATGCCAAAAGGCCGGAGCTCTTTTTCAAGTCTCTGCCTCATCGGGTCGCAGGCAACCAATCTGTTGTTCATATCAGAAGAGATTCTACCTGGGATGTTCCAGAACCCGAGCTGACTTTATTTGTTTCCAGTGCTGGCACCATCGAAGGGTATACCGTTGGAAATGACATGAGTTCCAGAAGCATTGAAGGTGAAAATCCGCTGTACCTTGCCCAGGCAAAAGTGTATGATCGAAGTGCTGCATTGGGACCCTGTTTGCTGGTTGCTGAAAATCCACTTGACGATCAATCCCTCATTCAATTGAAAATATTCAGACAGGATCAATTGATTTTTTCCGGAGAAACATCTTTGTCAAAAATGAAACGTTCGCTGCAGGAGTTGGCTGACTTCCTATTGTTGGAAACAACTTTTTCAAAAGGGGTGATGTTGATGACCGGTACGGGTATTGTTCCACCAGATGCATTCACATTGCAGGTAAATGACCGCGTTGAAATAACAATCGATCGTATCGGGACACTCATCAATCACGTTCAAAAAATCAATCGATGAAAAAACTGATTATTGTTCATGGATTATTGCTGTTGACTGTTTTCTCCATCGCGCAACCTGCACCCAAACCATATGGGGCAGTTCCTGCACCCAGGCAGCTCAAATGGCACGAAACAGATGTTTATGGATTGATTCATTTTACGCCCACGACTTTTGAAAACAAAGAATGGGGTTATGGTGATGCAGATCCGAAAATTTTCAATCCTGCACAATTCGATGCGGAAAAAATAGTGGGGGCCATGAAAGCAGGCGGACTCAAAGCGGTGATCCTTGTTGCCAAGCACCATGACGGGTTTGCACTTTGGCCTACCAAAACCACCCCATATAATATTTCGCTTTCTCCATTCAGAAACGGCAAAGGAGATATGGTGAAAGAATTTGAGCAGGCATGCCGAAAATTAAACATGAAGTTTGGCGTCTATTGTTCTCCGTGGGACAGAAACAATCCCCTCTACGGTACGGAGGCCTATGTTGAAATTTACAGAAATCAATTGCGCGAGTTGTATTCCAACTATGGCGAGCTATTTATGTCATGGCACGATGGAGCCAATGGAGGCGATGGATATTATGGCGGCGCAAGAACCACCAAAAAAATTGACCGATCCACTTATTATGGATGGGATTCCACATGGGCCATCACCAGAAAGATGCAACCCAATGCAAATATTTTCAGTGACATCGGTTGGGATGTTCGTTGGGTAGGAAATGAACGCGGATTTGCTGCAGAGACCTCCTGGGCAACTTTTACACCCGTTCCTGCCGAAGGTGAGAGCAAAACAGTACCCGGACAATTGGATGACAAGCAAAATCCATTTGGAACAAGAAATGGCAACAACTGGGTGCCCGCTGAATGCGATGTGCCGCTCCGAAAGGGTTGGTTTTATCATCCCGATGAAAAAGACAAAGTGAAGTCACCCGAACAATTGTTTGACCTCTATCTGAAAAGTGTAGGCAGGGGTGCAGCATTGGATTTGGGTATTGCACCCAATCCGCTCGGCTTGCTTGCTGAAGAGGATATTGCTTCATTGAAGGGATTTGGGAAACTCGTAGATGCGTCGTTTAAAAATAATCTTGCAACGACTGCAACCATCACCTCCAAAGAAACAAGAGGAAAGAATTTTGATCTTAAAAAATTAGTAGATGGGAGTAGCGAAACCTATTGGGCATCTGGCGATGATTTTCATACACCTGTCGTTGAATTTTCCTGGAAAGAAAACATCAGATTTGATCTGATTCGCTTGCGGGAATTTATTCCCTTGGGACAGCGCATCGAGTTTTTCCAGGTGGAGGTATTCGAGAACAACCAGTGGAAGAAAATTGCTGAAGCTACATCCGTAGGCGCAGCAAGAATCATCTACTTGGACAATCCGGTCACTGCAAAGAAGGTCAGGTTAAAGGTCAACGCCTCGCCTGTCTGTATTGCATTGAGTGAAGTCGGGTTCTATAAAAAATCAGATCTTTAAAACATAAACTTGTCACCATGAAAATTTTATTTACGCTGCTATGTTCTTTGCTGCTCTTGAATGCAGATGCCCAGCAAAACTTTCTCAATGAATCCAAACAGGATCGCGATGTTCGAATGGACTGGTGGCGTGATGCAACTTTTGGCATGTTCATTCATTGGGGAGCATATGCGGTCCCGGCCGGATCATACAACGGGAAGGAATATGGACGCATCGGAGAATGGATCATGCACAGTGCAAACATTCCCATTCCAGAATATGAAAAATTTGTAAAACAATTCAATCCTGTTGAATTCAATGCCAAAGAGTGGGTCAACATTGCCAAAAAGGCCGGTATCAAGTACATCGTCATCACATCCAAACACCACGATGGTTTTTGCATATGGGACAGCAAGGTTACCGATTATGACATCATGGACGCATCACCGTTTAAGAGAGATATCCTCAAAGAACTCTCTGATGCTTGCAAAGAAGCAGGCATCAAAATGTGTTTTTATCATTCCATCATGGACTGGCATCAGCCGGATGCTGAAAGCAAGAAAGACTATACCCATCAGCAGACTGCCAATCCCAACTTTGCCAAGTACAGAGAAGAGTATTTAAAACCTCAACTCAAGGAACTGATTCAGAAATACGATCCTGCGGTTTTGTGGTTTGATGGCGAGTGGATACCTGAGTGGACAGAAGATCAGGGCAAAGATTTGTATAATTATTTGAGAAGCCTGAAGCCGGATCTCATCATCAACAACCGCGTAGGTAAGGGAAGAGCGGGCATGCAGGGAATGAACAAGTACCAAGATGCAGCGGGAGATTTTGGAACTCCAGAGCAGGAAATTTTGGAAGGAACATCAGATACCGACTGGGAGAGTTGCATGACGATGAACGATACATGGGGGTTCAAAAAAAATGACAACAATTGGAAATCGAGTGAAACATTGATTCACAATTTGATTGACATTGCTGCCAAGGGAGGAAATTATCTGTTGAACGTAGGACCAACAGCAGAGGGATTGATACCTGCAGCTTCGGTTGACAGATTAAAGGACATGGGAAATTGGTTGAACATCAACGGCGAAGCGATCTATGCAACGAAGAGTTCGAAAAAATACAAAGAAGGCGACAATATAAAGTATACCGTCAGCAAGGATGGAAAATACATCTATGCCATTGTTGTCAAAAAATCTGATCAACCCGTTGTCTTGAAAAATATACAAGTGAGTCCTGGTTCGAAAATTAAAATGTTGGGCGTCAAAAAATCCATTTCACATCAGCATGACATGAAGGAAGGGACGCTGACCTTGAATTGGCCAACAAAATTACCATGTGATCATGCTTGGGTATTTAAGATAGAAGGGAGCTCTAAAAATTAAAAATTTTGAACTACATTTGCGGCGGAGAGATGGCAGAGCGGTCGAATGCGGCGGTCTTGAAAACCGTTGACTGTCACAGGTCCGGGGGTTCGAATCCCTCTCTCTCCGCTCGAGAAAACCCCGTATAGCGGGGTTTTTTAGTTTATGAAACATCTGAAAAATTTAAATAAGTATTTCTGGAAGTACAGGTGGAGGTTTTCCCTGGGCATCCTTTTTGTGATGACCTCCAATTATTTTGGCATCCTGGCGCCTCAGTTAACAGGATTTGTGGTGGATGAGGTACAACATGCGGTGAATCCCAATGTTGCACGTGAAGCAAATGTATTTTTCGATCCAACTGTAGCCATGGCCATACAGTGGATGCGTGCGCAGGCTTTTTCGTTTGGAACGCTGATTCTTTTTGCCGGGTTGTTGCTGCTTTCCTTTGCGTTGTTGCGCGGATTTTTTATGTTTTTGATGCGTCAGACAATCATTGTAATGAGTCGGCATATTGAATTTGACCAAAAAAATGAGGTATATGCTCATTACCAGCAATTGGATGCCCTCTTTTACAAGGTACATGCTACTGGGGATCTCATGAGCAGGATGTCGGAAGATGTTTCCCGAGTAAGAATGTATACAGGTCCGGCACTGATGTATCTGGTGAATCTTCTGGTGCTGATTGGATTCAGTCTGTTTTATATGTTTTCAAAAGACCCATTGCTCTCTACCTATGTGTTGGCTCCCTTGCCCTTGCTGGCGGTTGCCATGTATTTTGTGAATACATACATCATCAAAAAAAGTGAATCCATTCAATCGCAGTTGAGTGAGCTTACGACCATCGCTCAAGAATCTTATTCAGGAATCAGGGTGATTAAATCTTTTTTTCAGGAAATCCATACCTGGAAACATTTCAATGATAAAAGCGAGCAGTACAGAAAAAGTGGACTCTCACTCTCAACTGTTGAAGCTGTGTATTTTCCTGTAATTGGTTTGTTGATCGGCTTGAGCACATTGCTTACGATCTACATTGGAAGTGTATATCAATTGGAACATAAAATCAGTGCTGGTACCATTGCAGAGTTTGTGGTATACATCAATATGTTGACCTTCCCCGTCTCTGCCATTGGATGGGTGGTTTCCAATATTCAACGTGCTGCCGCTTCGCAAAAGCGTTTGAATGAGTTCTTGCAAATTCGTCCAGGTATAGAAAATGCAGTTGATGCAAAAAAGATCACCGAAATCAGCGAGCTGCAATTCAGAGCAGTTGACTTCACATACGAGCACACCGGTATCCATGCTGTGAAGGCATTCAACTTATCCATTCGGAAAGGTGAAAAGATTGCCATTGTTGGGAAAACTGGTTGCGGCAAGACCAGCATTGCGCAATTGATATTGCGCATGTATGATGTCAACAATGGAAAAATACTCATCAATGGAGACGATATTCAAATTGTAGACATCAACTCATTGAGGGGCTTGGTCAGTTATGTGCCACAGGATGTATTCCTCTTCAGTGACAGCATTGAAAAAAATATTGCATTTGGTGCAGAGGATTCCAGTGTTATTGGTATTGAGGCTGCAGCCAAAGCTGCTATGATTGATGTGGAAATTGGAAAACTATCAGAGGGATACCAAACAACCATCGGAGAGCGGGGAGTTACCCTGTCGGGTGGACAAAAACAGCGCATCTCCATTGCGAGGGCATTGTCTA
Organism: Bacteroidota bacterium; assembly: GCA_041183265.1. Classification (GTDB taxonomy): domain Bacteria; phylum Bacteroidota; class Bacteroidia; order Chitinophagales; family Chitinophagaceae; genus Pollutibacter. Next base: position 12,601 of record JBEGMC010000025.1, on the reverse strand, counting down.
AGTCGGCCGATTTGTACATTTTTGATGATTGCCTCAGTGCGGTTGACACCCAAACTGAACAGCAAATTTCAGAGAATCTTGCAACGTATTTAGCAGACAAGACTTCCATTTTCATAACCCATCGTATCATCCAATCCATTCCTTTCGATCAGATCATTGTCATGCAGGATGGTCAGATTGTTCAGCAAGGGACACATGTTGAACTGCTTGAACAGGAGGGCTATTACAGAGCCCTTTATCGCCATCAACAGGTAAGTGAAAGGCCTGATCAGGTTTAAAAAAAATCGGTATTTTATTGAATTTTCAAAAAAATCAACTAAATTTTGACAATTCAAAAACAATTTTATCTTTGTTTGAGAACAAATTAACCAAAACCAAAACTTAAGATTGTGGCGTACGACAACAACGAAAAGAAAATGGACAGTGTGTACAGCAAGAGAATCAGGGCAGGAAAAAGAAGGACCTATTTTTTTGATGTAAGAACCACGAGGGGCAATGATTACTACCTTACCATCACTGAAAGCAGAAAGCGTTTCAACGATGATGGATACGACAGACATAAGATTTTCTTGTACAAAGAAGACTTCAATAAATTCTTGAAAGCATTGAACGAGGCAGTCGATCATGTCAAAACCGAATTGATGCCTGATTTTGATTTCGATGCATTCAACCATGAGTATGATGAAGAAAATGGAGAGGGCGGACATTACAATGCACCAGCCAGCTCCGAAGAAGCACCATCCTCTGCACCTGCTGAACCAAGAGGCGATGTCTCTGAAGGCGACAATGGGGCAGGAGAGCAGGTAGACAAGTGGTAATCGATTATTTCCAACTTTTATACTGATTGATCAGGCCATTGGTAGAACTATCATGGCCTGTTGTTTTTTCTGCATCTTGGAGTTCGGGCAATATCTTGTTCGCCAATTGTTTTCCGAGTTCAACTCCCCACTGATCGAAACTGAAAATATTCCAGATAACCCCCTGAACGAAAATCTTGTGTTCGTAGGCGGCAACCAGCATACCCAGTGTAAAAGGGTTTATCTGTTTTGCCAACACTGAATTGGTGGGTTTGTTGCCCTCAAAAACTTTGAAGGGCACGAGCTTTTTTCTCTCCTCTGTATCCAAATGAGACAATTCCTTTTCAGCTTCCTCTGCAGTTTTCCCATTCATCAACGCCTCGGTTTGGGCAAAAAAGTTGGAAAGCAGTTTTGGGTGATGGTCCCCCAGGGGATTGTGTGACTGGGCAGGTGCGATGAAATCACAGGGAATAAGCAAAGTTCCCTGATGAATCAGTTGGTAAAAAGCATGCTGCCCATTGGTGCCTGGCTCACCCCAGATGACAGGTCCGCTGCTGTATGAAAGTCGCTCACCTTTCCTGTCAACACTTTTCCCGTTGCTCTCCATATTTCCTTGTTGAAAATAGGCGGCAAAACGGTGCATGTATTGATCGTAGGGAAGAATGGCTTCAGATGCTGCTCCAAAGAAATTGACATACCAAATGCCTAATAGGGCCATGATCACAGGTATGTTTTTATCGTATGGCTTTTGACTAAAATGCTTGTCCATTTCAAATGCACCTTTCAAGAGGGATTCAAAATTTTCGTATCCAATGGTCAGCGCAATAGATAAGCCAATCGCGCTCCACAGGCTGTACCTGCCGCCTACCCAATCCCAGAATTCAAAAATGTTCTCCTTTGCAATGCCAAACTGGGTGACCGCTTTTTCATTGGTTGACAAAGCCACAAAATGTTTGGCTATGTGACGCTCATCACCGGCACTTTCCAAAAACCAGGATCTTGCAGAATGTGCATTGGTCATGGTTTCCTGGGTGGTAAACGTCTTGGAAGCAACTAAAAATAAAGTTGAGTCAGCCTCTATAACTTTCAGACATTCAGCAATATGCGTACCATCAACATTGGATACAAAATGTACCTGTATGTCCTTCACCCAGTAGGGTTTCAAGGCCTCGGTTACCATCACCGGACCCAAATCGCTTCCGCCAATGCCGATGTTGACAATATGCTTGATTTTATTTCCTGTATATCCTTTCCATTCGCCGCTGTGCACCCTTTGACAAATATCCTTCATTTGCGCCAGCACCTTGCTGACCTTGGGCATGACATCCTCGCCGTCTGTTATCACCGGATCACCTGAAAAATTTCTGAGGGCAGTGTGCAGTACAGCTCTTCCTTCGGTTTGATTGATTTTCTCTCCATTGAACATGCCGGTGATGGCATCCTTTAATTTACTTTCATCTGCCAGCTCAATGAGCAGATCAATGGTTTCCTTGGTGACGATGTTTTTGGAATAATCGAAGAGGATGTCTTTTTCTTCAATGGAAAACGACGAAAAGCGGTCTGCATCGCTCTTGAACAAATCCCTCATGTGCACTTGCTTCATTTTTTCTGCATGTGCTTCCAATTTTTTCCATGCTCGTGTACTTGTGGGATTGATTGCGGGGAACGACATTATAAAGCGAGTTTAATTTTTTCTGACAATGCGTCAATCATTTGGCTGTTGACGTCAAGGTGGGTGACCATTCTGAAACGGGTAGGTGAAATGGAGAAAAACAATACACCTTGATCCCTCATCTTATCGATGAAATTTTTCAGGTTGAAAGATGGATCACACTCGGCGATCACGATATTTGTTTCGACTGGAAAAATATCTCTGATGAAAGATTGTTGAGAGAGGATTTTTTCGATGGATTTCGCATGTTGATGATCTTCGGAAAGTCGATCAATGTGATGGTCCAATGCATACAATCCTGCAGCAGCGAGACTTCCAGCCTGACGCATGCCTCCGCCAAATACTTTTCTTATCCTTCTTGCTTTTTTGATGAAATCATTTTTTCCCAACAAGAGGCTACCCACTGGTGCACCCAAGCCTTTGCTCAGGCAGATGGATATGCTGTCAAATATTTTTCCGTATTCGCGAGTAGACTGTGCCTTAGCAACAATGGCATTGAAAAGCCTGGCACCGTCCAAATGGTAGGAGAGTCCAAGTGATTTGCACGTCTCGCTCATTTCAAGCAGGTCCTTCATTTCATAACAGCTTCCGCCACCTCTGTTGGCTGTATTCTCAATCACGACAAGTCGGGAAATCGGTTTGTGTACATCATCCGGATTATTGATCGCTGATTGAATCAGGTCTTTGTTGATCCTGCCCCTGTCACCTTGCAGCAATCTTACCGATGCCCCTGCGTTGAATGCAATTCCACCTCCCTCGTATTGGTATACATGGGAGAGTTCATCGCAAATCACCTCATCCCCGGGTTGGGTATGGCATTTGATGCCAATTTGGTTGGTCATGGTCCCACTGGGACAAAAAATGGCTTTTTCCATGCCAAACATCTTTGCGGCTTTCTCCTCCAGTAAATTGATGGTGGGATCTTCACCGAAAACATCGTCCCCAACAGGGGCACTGCTCATGGCTTCGAGCATCCCGGGAGTGGGTTTGGTTACGGTATCCGATCTGAGGTCGATGGTCATGTTGCGAAATTAACCCATGAGGACCTTAAAATCCCCCGATTTTTCAACTTTTGATTCACATATTTGTTTGATTTTCATAAATTTTGGTTGTTTTTTCCCTGACCACGGTTTTTTCTGGAAAAGGAATTTTATTTTTGTAAGCATCCCCTAAACACGAATATGAGGCAATTAAAAATAGCTACACAGATTACCAACCGAGATTCCCAGGCGGTTGAAAAATATCTTCAGGAAATTTCGAAAATTTCCATGATCACTCCCGAAGAGGAAACCATTCTCGCACAACGCATCAAAATGAACGATCAGCGTTCGTTGGACAAGCTCGTGCAAGCCAACCTCCGTTTCGTGGTTTCTGTTGCCAAACAGTACCAGCATCAGGGATTGTCATTGAGTGATCTGATCAATGAAGGAAACCTTGGTTTGATCAAAGCAGCTCAGCGCTTCGATGAAACAAAGGGTTTCAAATTCATTTCTTATGCTGTATGGTGGATCAGACAATCTATCCTGCAGGCATTGGCCGAGCAAGGAAGGTTGGTGCGTTTGCCCCAAAACAAAATTGGTACCTACAACAAAGCCAACAAGGCATACATGGCATTCGAGCAAGAACATGAGCGTGAGCCTTCTACAGAGGAACTTGCTGAAATTCTTGAAATGAGTGAAACAGAAATCAACAACATCTTTCAAAGCAATACCCGCCACACTTCATTGGATGCTCCGGTACACGAGGCAGAAGATGTTGCCATGGGCGATTTGCTGGAAGGAAGCGACGATACGGATGATGATGTGATGAAAGATTCTCTTCGCGCTGAAATCAGACGTGTACTCAAGTCACTCAGTCCCAGAGAAGCGGAAATTGTAAACGCCTATTTTGGATTGGACGGCGAAAACGGCGTAACAATTGAACAAATAGGACAAAAATATGATTTGACCAAAGAGCGCATCCGTCAAATCAAAGAGAGAGCCATCAAACGACTACAAAAGGCGCGCTACAGCAACGCGCTGAAAGCATACTTAGGTTAATAAGCTACAGACAGCCCCGCACAAATTGCGGGGCTTTTTTTAAACTCATTGCAGACTTGTTTGTTATAAAATCATGAGGATTGCAGGATTGTTATTTTGCTGTATTGCTTTTTTCTCTTGTGAAAAAGATATTGACTTAAAGTTGGATCCCAGCGAAAACAGACTGGTGGTTGATGCGAGCATCGAAAACGACAGACCACCCGTCGTATTTCTTTCAAAAAGCATTGACTACTTCAGTAAAATAAAACCTGAAATACTCTCTGCCTCTTTTGTGAGCAATGCGGTGGTGACCATTTCCGATGGCATGCAAGAAGTAAAACTGGTAGAAGAAACCGTTACCGATACATCAGGCAACAAAATTATCTACTACACAACTCCAAGAGGAAGTCTGTTTGTCGGCAAATTAAAAACCACCTACAACCTTAAAATACAGGTAGGTTCAGATGCATATACATCTACAACCACCATTCCGGAAATCACCAGACGGATCGATTCAATGTGGTGGGAAAAGCTGCCTTTCTCGGAAGATCCCAAGGCGTCCAGAATAATGTTGACTGCCACAGACAAACCCGGACTGGGTGATTACATCCGGTATTTCACAAAAGTCAACAGCGGACCATTTCTGCCTGGATTCACCAGTGTTTTTGACGATGATATCATCGATGGAAAATCTTACACCATTCCACTGGACAAAGGGTTTGATAAAAACGCTCAATTCGTTGATTCACTGGCATACTACAAAAGAGGCGATACGGTTACACTCAAGCTGTGTCAGATTGACAAGAACACCTACGAATTCTGGCGCACCTATGAATTTTCTTTTCAAAGTGTGGGGAATCCCTTCTCGAGTCCCATTGTCATCAAATCCAATATATCCAACAACGGATTGGGATATTTTGGTGGATATGCTGCACAATACCGAACTGTGATCATCCCGAAACTCTAAACTGAAATATGTATTTTTGCAGACAATAAAAATTGCACCATGTCTGCTATTGAAAAAGTGAGTTGTTTGATTATTGGATCCGGACCAGCTGGCTATACAGCTGCGATCTATGCTTCCCGCGCCAACCTGCAACCAGTGCTTTACCAGGGTATTCAACCCGGAGGACAGCTTACCATCACAACAGAAGTTGAGAACTATCCAGGATATCCGGATGGCGTACAAGGTCCGGATATGATGGTTGATTTTGAAAAGCAAGCCAAGCGCATGGGCGCGGATATTCGATACGGACTCGCTACAAAAGTTGATTTTTCGGGAGATGTGCACAAGGTTTGGATCGATGAGGAAAAGGAAATGCATGCAGATACGGTAATCATTGCAACCGGTGCTTCTGCCAAGTGGTTGGGACTGGAAAGCGAGCAACGATTGAATGGATTTGGTGTGAGTGCCTGCGCAGTATGCGATGGATTCTTTTTCAAAGGAAAGGAAGTAGCCATCGTTGGTGCAGGTGATACTGCAGCAGAAGAAGCCCATTACCTGAGTAAATTATGCTCGACTGTTCACATGTTCATCCGCAGGGGTGAAATGCGCGCTTCAAAGGTGATGCAGGAAAGAGTGAAGAATACTCCCAACATCAAAATATATTGGAATACGGATACGGATGAAATATTGGGAAAGGACAGGGTAGAAGCGGTTCGAATCAAAAACAATCAAACGGGTGTTGCGTCTGAAATCCCCATCTCAGGATTCTTTGTTGCCATTGGACACCAGCCCAATTCAGATATTTTCAAAGGCTTTATCGACATGGATGATGCCGGATACATCAAGACAACGCCAGGTACTTCTAAAACAAATGTAGCAGGCGTCTTTGCATGTGGAGATGTACAGGACAAAAATTACAGACAAGCCATTACTGCTGCAGGCAGCGGGTGCATGGCTGCAATCGATGCTGAACGATATCTAGCTGCCAAGGGTCATTGACAACAAAAGCCAACCTGCCAGATAGCCAAGCAGTACCCACAAGCTTACATTTTTCAGATACCAACCAAAGCTGATTTTGGTGAGCCCCATCGCAGCTACTCCAGCTGCAGATCCAATGATCAACAAGCTTCCTCCTGTACCTGTAGTATAAGCAAGCATCAGCCAAAAAGGATGATCCGTAGGATAAGTTGTCAAGTCATACATGTTCTGTGCTGCTGCCATCAGTGGTACATTGTCCACCACTGCAGAGGATATACCAAGTATCATGGTAATGTTGTTGAGACTCTTTGTATATGCTGATAGCGTATTTGAAAATATATTGAGGTATCCTGCGGTTGAGAGTGCACTTACCGCCAGCAAGATGCCAAGAAAAAACAAGATGCTGGGTGTGTCAATTTTTTTTAACACATGGTTGATGGAAGTATGCTGTTTCTCCTCTTCATCTTTTCTTCTGTCTATCAATTCAGACAAGAGCCAAATCAGACCCATGGCCAGCAGCATTCCCATAAAGGGTGGGAGTCCGGTGATGGACTTGAACACAGGCACAAACAACAGTGCAGCAATTCCTGCGAAGAAAAACACGGTTGCATAGCGAGATCCATGATTGTTGTTTTCATGTTGTGATGATATGGTTGGAACGGAGCCTTTTAACTGAAAAGAGAGCGCAGCAAATGGAACAATGACTGAGACCAAACTGGCAATGAAAGTGCTTTTGATGATATTGGCTGTTGTTATCTGATTGCCCATCCACAGCATCGTAGTTGTTACATCTCCGATGGGACTCCATACACCTCCTGCATTTGCTGAGACGACAACGAGAGAGGCATAAATTATTTTTTCTTTGGGATCCTGGATGATTTTAAGCAAAATGCTGATCAGGACAATGGTCGTAGTGAGGTTGTCCAGTATTGCAGAGAGAAAAAAGGACAGCAGCACAATCACAAGTGCCAGCGCTTTTTTATTTCTGGTTTTGATGCTGTTGACGATGATGTTGAATCCATCGTGTGCATCTATCAGTTCCACAATTGTCATGGCACCAATTAAAAAGAACAAAATACCAGATACTTCACCCAGATGATTGATGAGTTCATGCCCCAAATGATCGCCCCCATGCATGAGATACAATACTGTCCAGCATCCCACGCCAGTGATGAGCGCAATGGCTGATTTGCTGATATGTGTAAGCTCTTCAAGCGCTATCAATAGGTATCCGATGATAAAAATCGCTATCAGCATAGGGTTATTTTTTAATAGGGGATGAGATGAGGTCAGATAAACTTTTGGGTTTCTCTGCTTCAAGCCACTTGAAATTTTTCAATGTTTTTTTGTCAGCAGGAATTTTATCCATAGGGTAGGTGATACCTTTGACTGCATTGATCCAAGATATTCTTTTCAGTTCCTTGTTTTTGAATTTCATGCCAATTGCATCTGCCATGGCATAGTTCAAGCCCATGTAAGAGCTGTCTTCTTCATCCTGCAGATAATAAACGCTTTCACTGTTTCCTTTGGCTCTGAGAAAATCAATTTCACCTTCTACAAACGAACCGGTCATGTTATTGCCTCTCAATTGATTGAACAGGCCTTCTTTGGTCATGTTGACAGAAAAAGCATTGTCAAGTATCAATACCGAATCAGCTTTTTTATTTTTTGTTTTCAATAAAATGGTATCTCCGGTAATCTGACTTTCTCTTGCCCAGAGAGCAGGGTCTTTAAAAAATCTAAAAATAGAATCAGCTGCAGAATAGTAGAGACTGTCACTCTTTCCCTGCAGGGAGTCGCTGAAGATTTTAACATGGTGGTATGCAGAGAAAAATCGAACGGAGTCTTTGTTGGCCTTGTTCGATGTGTCTTTTTTTATCAACGCAGAATACAGCGTATCTGATGAAATATAGAGTGTATCATTGTCCTGGCTGATGACCATCAATGGAAACCGATATGCCTTGACAATCTTTTTTTCTTTGTTGAAATTTGCTTGTCCCGCTACAATACTGATCCCATTGGAAGTATCCTGATAGAGCATATTCCCCTTTGCAAGTCCCTCACCGGTTTTTTGATCAAAATCTATCACATCAGCAATGATGGTTTGGTTGCTGTCCTTGATGACGGGACGTTTCTGAAAACTTCCTATCTCTTTTTTCATATCATAGAATCCGGATCTGGTTCTTATGCTTGAAGTTGAATCATAGATTAAGGTGGGGGATAAAAAACTGGCTATCTCGCTGTTGGTATTGTACAACAGGGTGTCTGTGTGCATGGTGAATGCAGGGTCTACCACTTTCACATTTTTCTGAAAGTAAACTTCTTTGGTGTCTGCATAATAATATCCCTCCTTGCTGGTCAGTGTGGTTTGTTTGTTGACCAGTTTACCGTTGTTTAAATAAGTGCCGATTTTGGCATTCACATCATACTGAAGAGATTCCGTTGTAAGCGTTGCTTTTCCATCCGTGAGCTTTACTTTTTCGTTCAAGTCTGCAATTTTGGTATTGCCCAAATATTTGAGGTATTGGGAATACACATGAACGGTATCACCGTCGTTTATGTGAATGTTCCCAAAGGCTTCAATGGTATTGGTTCGGATGTTTTGAACTGCGCTGTCACAATAAAACAGGGTGTTTTCCTGTTTCATCTGTACATGTCCAATCAGCAGATTTAAATCGCCCGCGCTATCCTGTTTGATTCTTCTGAATGTATCTGCAGCAAGAATTTTGATGAATTTGGTTGAGTCCTTCTTCGTGCTGTCTGCATAATTGACAACTTGTCCTTTAGAAAAAAGAAAAGACAATGTTGCCATCAACATGATCAAATACGCACGCTTCAATTGCATATGCATTATTGTTTGGCTGAATCCGGGAGTGCTTGCATCAGTGGACCGGTCTTGTCTTTTTTGCCGAAGACAGAGACTTGCACATATCTTTTAGGATGCAATCTCAGGTCTTGCAGCAAAATATTTAAACTATTGGCGGTGCTGTTTAAATTTTTATACAGTTGATCGTCGTTTGCAAGTTTGCCCAAGGTGCCTTTCCCATTTTTAATATCTGCAACAATCGCATTGAGCTCTGTGATTGATTTTTCGAGTGCACCCAGCGTAGTACCAATCTGCCCGCTGGAAAGTTCTCGTGTCAGTTTCGCTGTATTGTTGATGATGGCTGAAACTGAGTCGTTGTTCTTCTTGAGGTTTTGCGTAAATGAATTGATGTTATCGATAGACTTTGCCAGATCGCCTGTAGCTGGCGTCAATTCATTGTTTAATAATTCCAGGGTTTGATTAAGATGAGCCAGCATTTCGCCAAGGTTTTTTCTGTTTTCCTGATCAAATACGGCACTTATTTTTTTTACAGCAGAGTCAATTGTCAATAAAGTATGATTTGCGTTGTCAATTGTTGGAACAAGATAGGCCTTCAAATCCTGCACCAGTCCAGGAGATCCGAGTCCCTTGATCGTGTCACCATCTTTCAGATATTCCTTCGATGATCCCATGGTGATAACAATATATGCCGCCCCGAGGGGAGCTGCTTCAATTTTTCCATATGAATCCACCGGTACGTTGATGTCTCTTGTCAGTTGAAATCCAACTACCACATTTTTTAAATCTTTGTCGCCTTCTTGCATCCCTTCTACGGAGCCGACTCTCAATCCATTGATTTTTACTGCATCGGATATATTGAGTCCCTCTACTTTCTGGAAGGTCACATACATGGTTGCCTTTTTATTGAAAAGGTTTTTCCCTTTCAAAAAATTGAACCCCAATATCAGCAGTGTGATCGCAATGGCGGTGAGGGTGCCGACTTTAGTTTCGTTGGATATTTTCATGTTGGTTAATTATTGCGGTTTCCCGTCAATCATTTGTTTGTATTTGATGACCGCGTTGGCTATAGATCGTACAATTTCTTTTTGTCCTGCCTCACTGTTTAAATAATCCTCTTCCTCTTTGTTGGTGATGAATCCTGTTTCAACCAGTACCGCCGGCATGTTGGTTGCCTGCAATACCCATATTCCCATGTGATTTCTTTGCAATACGCCCCAGCTTTTTCTGCCATTTCCCACGAACTCTTCTTCAATCATGGAAGCCAATCTAACAGAATTCTTGAAGAATTTTTGTGACCATAATCGGGCTTTGATCAGTGCCTCGGGACTGTTTACGTCGGGTACTTCCATTACCTCTGCAGATGATTCATAACGCTCATCTGCGATGATGCCTTTTGTCTTTTCATCTGATCTGTCAGCTGCCCATACATAGGTGGAAGTCCCGTATACCGGATTGGGGGTGTATCTGTATGTGGGTACCTTTTTATAAACCTTCTTCTTTTTTCCTTTTACTTTCTTGTAGGTGGCAATGGTTTTATAGCCAATGATTTCTTTTTTTGGAGGAGCAGCATTGACGTGAATACAAAGAAACAAATCACCGTTTTCGCGGTTGGCGATGTTTGCTTTTTCTTTGGGATTGTGATAAATATCAGTTGATCTGGTCATGACAAAACGGATGTCAGGCATCTCATTTCTCAACAAGGTGTCCAGTTTTAAAGCCAGCTGCAAAGTGATCTGTGCCTCAGTTGAGTAGGTCCCTTTGGCCCCCTGATCTGTCCCACCATGTCCGGCATCTATGATAATGGTTTTGATTTTGGGTGATTTGGTGGGCAACTGCTGTGCGCTGGTTGAACCAGTCACGCAAACTGCCGCCATTGCCAGGGATAAAACGAAAGCAGATAATCTATTCATACTCAGGAAGATTGACGTGAAGCATTCAAAGAATCTTCACATATCCTTACCACATTATTTAGTTAAATTTGCCTGCCATCACTATGCTGCAGGTCGTTAGCAAATTTAGCTTAAAATATCTTTTTTTCTTGATTTTATGCTCAGGGGCATGCACCTTTTTAACGTTTCCAATACATGCCCAAACCAAACTTCCAGTAAAAGACTCGCTTCTCATTGCTTCGAAAACAGATACGGTTGGAAAGAAAAACAAAACGGATACTGTTCTGCTGAAAATTTCGAAGGACTCTATTCCTGCGCAGGTTGATTACGAGGCGCAAGACTCCATGGTTTTGGATGTAGATGCCAAAAAGATTTTTTTATTCGGTAAGACACAAATCAAATACGAAGATGTTGTGTTGAATGCACCTCTGATTGAGTTTGATCAGGAGACGCAGTTTGTCTACGCCAAAATGACGAAAGATACTGCAGGGAAGGTAGAGGGTATGGCAAAACTCAAACAGGCCGAATCTACCACAGTCAGTGACAGCATCCGATTCAATTTCAAAACACAACGCGGAATGACCTATGCGTCATTCTTTCAGCAGTCAGATTTTTTCAATTTTGCAGAAAAAGTAAAGAAGTATGATGCGGAAACTTTTTTTGCATCCAAGGGAAGATTCACTACCTGCAATTTGGATACGCCGCATTTTGCTTTTCGTTTCAGCAAAGCAAAATTCATCAATAAAAAACTGGTAGTAACAGGACCTGTACATCCGGAATTTGAAGATGTTCCGATTCCGCTGTACCTGCCCTTTGGTATTTTTCCCATGCAAAAGGGAAGGCAATCGGGCATTCTTCCTCCACAGTTTACAGTGAATGAAAATTTTGGATTGGGACTCGAGGGACTCGGTTATTACCGAGCCATCAATGATTATGTGGATGCGAAGGTGTGGTTCGATATTTATTCTTATGGATCGTGGCGCGCCAATTTTTCTCCTACTTACCGAAAAAGATATCGATACAATGGTACGTTCAATTTGAGTTTGCAAAACACCAAGTTTGCATTCAAAAACGATCCAGACTTCAGCAAGAACAGAAGTTTTTTTGTTACCTGGACCCACTCAATGGACAGCAAGGCGCGTCCGGGTGTTACTTTCAATGCCAGCGTGAATGCAGGAAGCAGCAAATACCTTCGCTTGGTTCCCAACGGCGCGTTGGTCAATCCCGGATTCACCGGAAACATAGCAGGTGCAGGAAATTACATGCAGCCAATGAATTTTACCAATCAGCTTACATCAACCATATCCTATCAAAAAATATGGAATGGTACACCTTTTAATTTGGCGATGAATCTGAGTCACAACCAAAATACTTCCACCAAAATTGTCAACCTGAATCTTCCTGATATCACCTTTGTGATGAATACCATTTATCCGTTTCAACCCAAAGAGTCAGTCGGCCAATCCAAATGGTA
>JBEGMC010000024.1:0-29050 GCA_041183265.1 Bacteroidota bacterium | reverse complement strand
ATTCTTTTCTATCAAGCTGTTGTTTAGTGTTAGAATATCATGCCTAAGGGAGTCTTCGTTGTTCAGTGATGAAAAAAGAATCAATTGCTGGTTGTGTCTCAATTGCTTTAGCAGTCCCCCTGCCATCGTACCCGTTCCTGCGGCAGCTATGATATAATCATACGAATGGACATCATCAATTTCCAGTATTTCACTTGCGCCTTTAATCCCCTTTGTATCGTATCCCCCCATGGGTACTGTTAAAATATTTTCAGGAAGGTCATGATGCATTGCTTCTTGAAATCGATCAAAATTTTGATGTGGGATGAAATGAAGCTTCATTCCATACTTGATGCAATCTTTTAATGTGTCATTCAGTTCTTTTGGTTGATGCCCTTTTATGTATCCGATTGATTGCAATCCTTTTTCCCTGCATGCGTATGCAGTGGCATGCAAGTGATTGGAATAGTATCCACCGAAGGTTGCAATGGTGTTTTTCCCATCATGTATTGCTTCCTCCATGAAATATTTCAATTTAAAATATTTATTCCCGGAAACGATTGGATGCAGCTTATCAAGACGTAAAATGGAAAGATCGATATATTTGTCCCTGGTATATATATCCTCCAATATTTCTATGTATTGATTCAGTTGCATGAATTGTTAATTCCTTTTGACACAAGGATTTTTCATCATAATTTTGCACAAATTTAACCGAATGAAGCCCACATTGTTGATTCTTGCAGCTGGCATGGCCTCCCGATATGGAGGAATGAAACAGATAGAGGCTTTTGGTCCAGATGGAGAAACCATCATGGATTATTCCATCTACGATGCCATCAGAGCGGGATTCGGAAAAATTGTCTTTATCATTCGTGAGGAATTTGCAGATCAGTTCAAACAGATTTTTGAGCCTAAGTTAAAAGGAAGGGTTGAAACAGAATATGTGTACCAGGACCTGGATGCTTATCTGCAGGGGTTTCAAAGACCCGCAGACAGAACCAAGCCATGGGGAACAGCACATGCAGTGCTTTGTGCAAAAGAGGTCATCCATGAACCTTTTGCTGTTATCAATGCGGATGATTTTTATGGACGTGATTCCTTTGAAAAAGCGGCTGAATTTCTCAAAACCAGTTGCTCTGAAAAGCATTATTCCATCATCGGGTACGAATTGAAGCAAACTTTATCTGAGCATGGCACGGTCAATCGAGGTGTATGCGGCATTGACGGGGAGGGGCATTTACAAAGTGTTGTCGAACGACTCAATATTTCATACAAAGATGGCATTGTAAAATGCGAAGACGGCTTGTCTCCAGATACTCTGGATGCACATACAATTGTTTCAATGAATTTCTGGTGCTTCCATCCATCCATTTTCAATTACACAGAGAAACTCTTTGAACAATTTTTAAAGGATAGGGGACAAGAGCCCAAATCAGAATTCTTCATTCCCATCGTTGCAGATCAATTCATGCATGATGGCGGCGGTAAGATAGAAATCATACCTACAGTGGCTATTTGGTTTGGAGTCACCTATAAAGAAGATGCACCTGCAGTAAGAAAAGCAATCAATGGGTTGCTTGCAGAGGGAGCCTATCCGGCAGGACTCTGGCGCAATTAACTACGATTATCCAAGAACAACCTTGACCATGTAAATATGGTCTTGTACTTTTTTCACTTGCACAGATCTGTTGGATCCTTTCAGGGATGAAGTTCCTTTCATGCGGATATTCAAATCCTTGTCTGTGTCTTTGAGTGATTCGATCAGGCGGAAAATGTTTTTGGATTTGGTGGCAAAAACAACACCATTTGCAGATGCTTGTCTTGCATTTAAAATTCCAATCACTTCACCATTTTTGTTGAATACCGGTCCGCCGCTGTTTCCTGGATTTGCCGTGATGGTGATTTGACAGGACATGGTATCTCCTTCGAGTCCTGTTTGAGCGCTCAGGTATCCTTCATTGTAAACGATCTCATCCTTGGGGAATCCCAATGTGAAAACCGGCTCGGAGAGATCCGTTCTCTTTTTGCTGAATCCATAGGGGAGTGATCCAGTAGCAGTAAAATCAGCATCGTTTATTTTGAGCAACGCAATATCAGACTCGAGGTCTTTGTGAACGATTTCAGCAAGGAAATCCTTTCCCTCCACATTCTGTACATATACTTTTACAGCACCTTTTAAAACGTGTGCGCTTGTTACCAAGAAACCGTTTGCGTCAACCATGAAACTGGTTCCGCCAAATTTCACATCTGCACCAGGTTCGATTTTGGTTTTGATCTTATTGAACTCGGTGATCTGTCTGGTTGATTGTTTTTCGAGGTTGCTCACTTTTCTCCTCAGCTCCTCCAAATCCCTGATAGGGGCATTGGGTGAAAACAGCGAAACCATTCCACTGATAAACAATGCAGTGATGCCTGCGATGGATGCCGCCACTGCAACAACCCTGCGGTATTTGCTCCAGAGGTTGATGATTTTTGCGCCCGCTTTCAGTTGAAGGTCCTTGATATCGCCATTCTCTTGAAATGTATGATGTGTATCGTAGAGATTTGATTTGAATCGTCTTACCTGGCCGTATCTTTCCATTTCCTCCAAGAAAAAATGGTACTCTACCACTGTTTGATCAACTTCTGGATCAGATTTGCGCAGCTCTTCGAACTGTGCCTTTTCCTCCGGATTGAGTTCGGATTTCAAGTATTTTTCTACCAATTCTGCAATGTGGAGTTGCTCCATATCAATGATTTGTATTTGTATCAGTTGTTTTTATACTGGGCGAAGAACAGTTTCTTGAGCCTCACCAGGCATTTATATTTTTGGTTTTTGGCATTGTCGGCATTTGTGTATCCAAAGAAACCAGCAATTTCATGCATGTTTTTTCTGTGGACGTAAAACGCTTCGATCAGGCTTTTGCAAGGCTCTCCGATTTTACCCATTGCGGTGCGCATCGTGAGATACTGTTGCGTAAGCTTTTCATGTTGCTCCAGGTCTTCCTCTACCGCAACCACCTTGTCATAGTTTTCAACCTGTGATTCGATGCGTCTGGAATATTGCAGTTTTTTGAGCCACAATCTTCTGCATACGGAGTACAGGTAAGTTCTGATCTGACAGGTCAGCTCAAATTCGGGTGACCTTGATTTTTCATAGAGCACCATCATGGCTTCCTGAAAAACATCCCTAGCATCGTCTTCTGTCCCGTTGTTGCTGATGATAAAATGCTGGATCAGGCTGTAATTTTCCTTGTAAACAGCCTCAATCGCGCCTTTTTCGTTGTTTCCGATGGACCTGAAAACTTCTTTTTCCTGTTCAGTTATAGCCACTTTGCTGGTATTAATACCCCCGATTCGGGGTTGTAACCCACAAAAGAACAAAAAAAACTTTTTTATAAGCGGGTTACTTTCTTTTACTTTGCGTATTAAATGTAAATTTTAAACTTTTTAACTTTCAAAAACCCAAAAGAATGAAAAAGGTATTTGCAATCCTTGCTATCGTTGCTCTCGCATCTTGCGGTGGATCTCAAGAGACTCCAGCTGCTGACACAACTGCTGTTGCTGCTGACACTGCTGCTGTAGTTGATACAACTGCTGCTGCTGTTGACACAACTGCTGCTGCTGATACAACGAAGCACTAAGATTTTTTCATATGGCAAGCAATCGTTGAAGTCGTCCCGTTTCCACGGGATGACTTTTTTTATTTAATTGATTATCAGTTCTTTAGATCGTAAAGGTTTTGTTTCATTCTATTAAGACTACCTTTGCAAAAAATTAAACATGAGTTTTGAAGCGTTAGGAATTGAAGCGTCGTTGTTATCAGGCATTCAGTCACTCGGGTTCGTGAACCCCACCCCCATACAAGAAAAAGCTATTCCAATCCTGTTGAGTGGAACGAAGGATTTTGTCGGATTGGCCTCTACCGGAACAGGTAAAACTGCTGCATTTGGACTCCCATTGTTGCAATTGGTAGATGGAAATGTCAGGAGCCCGCAGGCCCTGGTAGTTTGTCCCACCCGCGAGCTTTGTGTTCAAATTACAAAAGATATTACGAACTTTTCCTTAAACAAAAAATCCATCAGGTCCGTTGCTGTTTACGGAGGCGCTTCCATCGGACAGCAAATCAGGGATCTCAAGCAAGGAGTTCAAATAGTGGTGGCCACACCCGGAAGGTTGATTGATTTGATTGAAAGAAAGGCCATACAGCTGCAGAACATCTCCTACATCGTATTGGATGAGGCAGATGAGATGTTGAACATGGGATTCAGAGAGGATATCGAATTCATCCTGGGCAACACCCCCAATCGCAACAGCATTTGGTTGTTCAGTGCGACCATGCCGAATGAAGTGCGCCAAGTCAGCAAACGATTCATGCAGCAACCTGCTGAAATAACCATCGGAAAAGTAAATGCCGCAAACGTCAACATCGATCATCAGTTCTATGTTACATCCGGTGTGAACCGCTACCATACTTTGAAGAGAATCATTGACTTCAATCCGGGTATGTATGGTATTGTATTTACCCGTACAAAGGCCGATGCACAACACATCACTGAATCTTTGATCAGGGAAGGATATGACATAGAAGCATTGCATGGGGATCTTACCCAACAACAGCGTGATAAGGTAATGGCTCGATTCAGAGAGAAAAGCTTGCAGCTTCTCATTGCCACAGATGTTGCAGCACGCGGCATCGATGTGCAGGGCATCACACATGTTATCAATTATGAATTGCCGGACGATCCGGAAGTCTATACCCACCGAAGCGGAAGAACAGGTAGAGCAGGTAACAGCGGTGTTTGTATTTCATTGGTAACACAGAGAGAAGTGTATCGCCTTCGTCAAATTGAAAGGCTGATCAACAATAAATTTCATAAGCTGGATATTCCATCCGGAAAGGATGTTTGCAGAAAACAGTTTTTTCATTTCATTGACAAAATGTTCATGGCAGATATCAGTCACGGTGAATATGAAACCTATGTACCCCTTCTCAAGGAGAAATTCGCCCACATGGAAAAGGAAGAAATTCTTCAACGGGTTGCTGCATTGGAGTTCGACCGCTTTTTGCAGTATTACGAAAATGCAGCCGACCTGAATGTGAGAGATGATAGAAAAGCTGATCGCGGTGCTCAAAAAAGAGAGCGTTCCTCGACATCCGGCCAGCGAACATCTGGTGGAAGCGGTGGAGGATATAAGAAATTGTTCATCAACTTGGGAACCAAAGACGGCTTTTACAAGGCCAGTTTCTTGCAATTCATTTTGGATATGAGTGATCTCAACAAAGATGTATTGGGAAAGATCGACATGAAGGAAATGAACAGCTGGGTCGAGATCGAGAGTGGAGCTGCGAATCAGATGATGCGTTCCATCGATGGAAAAAAATTCAAGGGAAGAAAGATCCGAATGAATGATGCAGACAGCGGGGGTCCGAGAAAAAGATTTTAAGTTTTTTGTTTAATTTCTCAATTAGCCTATATTTGTTACATGTCAACAAGAAGCAACTGGTACTCTTTTTATTTTTATTTCTACTTTACAAGTAGACCGGGAGCTCATTGTTGAAACCAAAAAGAAATAATATCTCAACATAAAGATCCCGGTCAACAGCCGGGATCTTTTTTTTAATACATGTGAATGAAAAGGATGAATTCAAAGGGTCTAGCGGCGAGTAGCAAGGGTCAGGGGGAAAGACCGGTTGCGATACAGGGCTATGAGGGCAGCTTCCATCAAGTAGCAGCTCGCATATTTTTCGGAAAAAATGTCGATATCCTGCCATGTGCCACTTTTATTGATTTGATCAAAGAGGCATCCAATAAAAAAAATACCAGAGGAGGTGTGATGGCCATTGAAAATTCAATCGCTGGAAGCATCATGCCAAATTATAATCTGCTGCAAAAATCAACATTGTTTGTTGCTGGTGAAGTATACCTGCAGATCAATCAAAACCTGCTTGTCAATCCCGGAGTTCAACTGGAAGATATCAAAGAAGTCCACTCGCATCCCATGGCATTGCAGCAATGCCTTGGCTATTTGACAAAATTTCCATGGAAACTGATAGAGACTGAAGATACTGCCCTGAGTGCGAAACATATCCATCAGCGCAAGAGCAAGCACATTGCAGCGATTGCAAGTGATTTGGCGGCTGAATTATTTGACCTGCATATGATTGCTCCCAAGATTCATGATGTGAAAGACAATTACACACGGTTTCTGATACTGCAGCAAAGCGAGGAGGTGGTTGCAGAAGCCAACAAGGCTTCTATCAATTTTCACACCGATCATGCGCAGGGGAGTTTGGCAAAGGTATTGACCGTCATTGCAAAAGATGGGATCAATTTGAGCAAGCTGCAATCTTTTCCCATCGCCGGAAGCAGATTCAATTACGGATTTCATGCTGATCTGGAGTTTGATCATGTTGATCAATTCAAAACAGTCATGGAAAAAATGAAATCTCTGACAAAATTCATCAGGGTATTGGGGGTATATAAAAAAGGAAAGTTTAATATATAAGTCATGATGGAAGTTGCAAGTCGTTTGAATGGTATCGGTGAATATTATTTCGCAACAAAACTGCGGGAGATTGATGCATTGAACAAAGCCGGACACCGTGTCATCAACCTGGGAATTGGGAGTCCGGATCTTCCTCCACATCCATCTGTGATTGAAGCATTGCACCAAGAGGCCAGCAAAGACAATACACATGCCTATCAGTCGTACAAAGGCTCTCCTTTTCTGCGCAATGCAATAGCTGATTGGTATAAAAAAGCATACAATGTTGCGGTGGATCCCGAAACAGAAGTATTACCTCTGATTGGAAGCAAAGAGGGCATTATGCACATATGCATGACCTATTTGGACAAAGGAGATGCTGCCCTGGTGCCGAATCCAGGATATCCAACCTACAGTGCAGCGGTGAAACTTTCAGGGGGAGAGGTGCTTTCTTATGAGTTGAAGACAGCACACAATTGGCATCCTGTTGTCGATGAGTTGCAAACATTGATCCATAGCCATCATGACAAGGGAGGAAAAGTGAAGTTGCTTTTCCTCAATTATCCGCACATGCCAACAGGTCAGATTCCTGATCCAACATTGCTCCAATCCATCATACAATTTGCAAAAGAGCAGCAAATATTAATCATCCATGACAATCCTTATAGTTTCATTTTGAATGAAAAACCTGTAAGCTTGTTTGAGCTGGATTCAAATAAAGACGTTGTGATCGAATTGAATTCGTTGAGTAAGTCCCACAACATGGCTGGATGGCGGGTTGGGATGATCGTTGCATCGCAACAGCATATCAACAATATTATGCGCTTCAAAAGCAACATGGATTCGGGCATGTTTTTGCCTGTTCAACTTGCTGCTGCCAAAGCACTTTCCCTTGATGATTCGTGGTATGAAGGGATAAATGCTATTTATGCTGAGAGAAAAGAAAAAGCATTTCAATTGCTCGACTGTATTGGATGTGATTACGATAAAAACCAAGTTGGGATGTTTGTATGGGCAAAGGTTCCGTCCAGTTATCAAAGTGGATATGCGTTGAGTGATGATATTCTCAGCAAGTGCAAAGTATTCATCACACCAGGCGGAATTTTTGGAAGTGCCGGAGAAAAATTTATACGGGTAAGTTTGTGCAGCAAGAAAGAAGTACTTCATGAGGCCATCGACAGAATCCAAAAAATGCATTAATCAATAGTCAAATGGTCAATAAAATAGCAATCGTTGGTATCGGATTGATGGGAGGTTCACTGGCGCTGCAGTGCCGAAAAAAAGGTATTGCGAAACAGATCATTGGCGTGGATGAAAATCCCGATCACGTCTCTGCTGCATTGTCCATGGGTCTGGTGGATGAAGTGTTGACATTGGATGATGCCATCATAACATCGGATGTAATTGTATTGTCAGTTCCTATGAACGCATTGGTTGGACTCCTTCCCAGTGTACTTGACAAAGTGAAGGAACAAATTGTACTCGATATGGGATCTACAAAAAACATACTTGCCAAATCGGTTGATGCACATCCCAACAGAGGAAGATTCGTTGCAACTCATCCGATGTGGGGTACAGAATACAGTGGCCCCCGGGCGGCAGTTGAAGGTGCATTTGAAAGCAAGGCTGTTATACTTTGTGATACCGAAAAAACCGATGCGGATGCACTCGATTTTGTAAAGAATTTATACCGCAGGTTGAAAATGCACATCATTGAAATGAATGCGGTTGACCACGATTTGCATGCAGCATATGTAAGTCACATCTCTCACATCACATCATTTGCACTGGCCAATACAGTGCTTGAAAAAGAACGCGAGGACAAGGCCATATTTGAGATGGCAAGTGCGGGGTTTGAAAGTACTGTTCGATTGGCAAAGAGCAATCCAGATATGTGGACGCCCATCCTGATGCAGAACAAGGAGAATGTGCTGGATGTCTTGAATGAGCATATCAGTCAATTGCGCAAGTTCAAATCCTGCTTGGAAAAAGAAAACTGGGATTATCTGAAGGAGCTGATGTCGCAGGCCAATCAAATCAAAAGAATCATACAATAACCAAACACTTTATTTAAGCTTTAATTTTAGAAAATGGAAACTTCTCAACAAACACAGCAATCAGCCGTTCAAACAGCTTGGAACAAACGTCCGCTCATCATTTCCGGTCCCTGCAGCGCAGAAACCGAAGAACAGGTATTGGCCACTGCACAGCGACTCGCTAATACTGGTAAAGTAGATATGTTGCGTGCAGGTATCTGGAAACCTCGCACAAAGCCTGGTATGTTTGAAGGTATTGGAGCAAAGGGACTGCCATGGTTGCAGCAGGCAAAAAAATTAACCGGACTCCCCACAACAGTTGAAGTAGCTACCGGAAAGCAAGTTGAAGATGCACTGACATTTGACGTGGATGTGTTGTGGGTTGGTGCAAGAACCACTGTCAATCCATTCAGTGTTCAAGAAGTGGCAGATGCCCTCAGAGGAGTGAACGTTCAAGTACTGATCAAAAATCCAATCAACCCCGATCTTGAATTGTGGCAGGGTGCTGTT
Source organism: Bacteroidota bacterium (assembly GCA_041183265.1). Classification (GTDB taxonomy): domain Bacteria; phylum Bacteroidota; class Bacteroidia; order Chitinophagales; family Chitinophagaceae; genus Pollutibacter. Next base: position 20,054 of record JBEGMC010000024.1, on the reverse strand, counting down.
GAAAGAATTTCAAGAGCGGGCATCAAGCAGGTTGGATTGATACACCGCGGTTTTTCCGCATACGGTAATACAGAGTTTCGCAATGCGCCCATGTGGCATCTTGCCATTGAAATGAAACGCCGCATGCCTGAATTGCCTATCATCAACGATCCTTCACATATTTGTGGAAGAAGAGATATTTTGCAAACAACTGCACAAAAGGCAATCGATCTTGAGTTCGATGGACTGATGATTGAAAGCCATATCGATCCGGACAATGCGTGGAGCGATGCAAAACAACAGATTACTCCAGAAGTGTTGGCTGAAATGCTAGACAACATCATATGGAGAAAAGAGGATGTTCCTTCACCCACATTCCATGCAGCACTTGATAAACTGCGTGAGCAAATCAACCACATCGATGATGAATTGATGCAGCTGATCGGACAACGCATGAACATTGCTGAAAAAATAGGTGAATACAAAAAGAACAACAATGTGACAATCCTTCAAACTTCCCGCTGGAACGAGATCCTGGAAAAAGCAACCAGCAAAGGTTCTAAATTGGGCTTGAGTGCTGAGTTTGTTCAGAAATACATGGATGCTGTTCACATGGAAAGCATCAACAGACAGAATAAAATCATGAACGATTGATTCAATGAAAAAGATACAACAAGTTTTATCGAGCGGGACAGTCGACATCTATCTCGATGCTACATTCAATTTATTGACCAAATTGGTTGACAGGAAGAATGCGGTGATTGTAACAGATGAAAATATTTTTTCAAAGCACAGGTCTAAGTTCAAAAATTGGAACGTCATCACGCTCAAGCCAGGTGAGCAATACAAGATCCAGCTCACCGCAGATGCAATCATTGAACAGTTGATTGAATTTCAAGCTGATCGCTCCACCACCCTGATCGGAGTGGGAGGTGGTGTCATCACAGATCTGACTGGCTATGTCGCATCTATTTACATGCGAGGAATTCGATTTGGTTTTGTTCCTACAACATTGCTCGCCATGGTAGATGCATCTATTGGAGGTAAAAACGGTGTGGATGTAGGTGCATACAAAAACCTTGTCGGATCTATCCGTCAGCCTTCTTTTCTCCTGTACGACTACAGTTTTTTAAAAACGCTGCCGGAAATGGAATGGTCCAATGGATTTGCGGAAGTCATCAAACATGCCTGCATATTTGATAACCGCCTGTTTGATTTGTTGAAAAACTATTCATTGGATAAGATTAAAAAAGACAAAAAACTTCTCGCCTCCATTGTTGCAAAAAATGTTTCCTTGAAACTGGCAGTTGTTAAAAAGGATGAGTTTGAAAAGGGAGACCGAAAGCTGCTTAATTTTGGACATACATTGGGACATGCATTGGAAACACAATATGATTTAACGCATGGACAGGCAGTGGCTTTGGGAATGGTATTTGCAGCTTGGCTATCTGAAAAAATCATTGGATTGAAAAAGTCACCTGAAATAATTCAGGTGTTAGGCCAGTATAAATTGCCAACTTTCGCATCATTTGACGCTGATAGAGTTTTCAATGTATTGGTGATGGACAAAAAGCGTGTCAGCAATACCATGCATTTCATTCTGCTTAATAGAATAGGAAAGGGAGTGGTACATCCAATAAAGCTCAATCAACTCCAAAAACATGTTTCAACTTATACACAGCTAAATAAATAGACGACATGATCGCATACGTTCACCCATCCAGCATCAGTGGCAGCATATTGGCTCCTCGATCAAAGAGTGATATGCAGCGGGCATGTGCAGCGGCTTTGTTGCACTGTGGACGAACAATCATCCATCATCCAGGTAGAAGCAATGATGATTTGGCTGCACTTGATGTGATCTCCAAGCTGGGTGCGGATGTGAAGGATTTACGGGATACGATAGTGATTGAGAGCAAAGGAGTCTATCCTGCTGAGCATGATATCAATTGCGGGGAAAGCGGATTGGGAATACGGATGTTTACTCCGATTGCTGCATTGAGCGATAAGCGTCTGCTTGTTTCAGGAGTGGGGTCACTTGTCAGTCGCCCTATGCATTTTTTTGATGAAATATTTCCTCAGTTAGGTATTGAAATCACATCAAACGATGGAAAACTTCCACTGAACATAAAGGGTCCACTGAAACCTTCAAACATTACCGTCGATGGAAGTTTGAGTTCTCAATTCCTTACCGGACTCCTCATGGCCTATGCCGCCTCTCATCCGGTCGATGTAGAAATTAAAGTGGTTGATCTGAAAAGCAAGCCGTACATCGACATGACCCTTCGGGTTATCCAAGCTTTTGGCATGAAGCAACCACAGGTAAAAAATTATGCTTCTTTTTATTTTGATGAAACAAATCATGTATACAAACAGGATGAAATAAATTATTATGTAGAAGGGGATTGGAGTGGAGCAGCTTTTTTATTCGTTGCAGGTGCCATCTCCCATCAAATTGAAATCAAGGGAATGCAACCCGACTCTGTACAAGCCGATAAAAAAATTTTAGAAGCGATCACAGATGCAGGGGCTACAATACAATACAACGAAGGAGTATACAATGTTTGTCCTGCCGCGTTAAAGGCTTTTACATTTGATGCAACAGAATGCCCTGACTTATTTCCTCCTCTTGTTGCATTGGCTGCCCATTGCGAAGGCATCACATGCATCAAAGGAACAAGCAGGCTTACCCATAAGGAAAGCAATCGAGCATTGACTTTACAGGAAGTATTTGGTAAGTTGGGTGTTCAAATTGATCTGGTGGATGATGATATGTTGATCCATGGAGGTAGTCAAATCAAATCATCCAGGGTCCATTCACATCATGATCACCGTATTGCGATGGCAGCTGCTGTCGCTGGACTCACAGCGGATGGTATTGTGCAGATAGATGATGCGGAAGCTATCAACAAATCATATCCTGCCTTTTACAATGATTTAATGGCATTGGGGGCAGCCATACATATTGAACAATAATTATCGACTATGAATCATTTTGGAAAACTTTTTACAGTCAGCATATTTGGCGAATCTCATGGCGAGAGTGTTGGTGTAGTGATTGATGGATGTCCCGCAGGCATGCCCCTTTCTGTTGAGGATTTTGTAAAAGATACCGAGAGAAGAAAAGGAGGTATGCAAAAGGGTACTACACCCAGACAAGAAGAAGATTTGCCCCTTTTTAAAAGTGGGGTGTTCAATGGGAAAACAACGGGAGCACCGCTGACACTTTTATTTGAAAACAAGAATACCCGATCGGGAGATTATGAAAAACAGCGGGCAGTACCCCGACCCGGACATGCAGATTTTGTTGCCAATAAAAAGTTTGGAGGATTTGAAGATTACAGAGGTGGCGGGCATTTTAGCGGACGATTGACGCTTTGTTTGGTAGCAGCTGGAGTGGTAGCAAAAAAAATATTGAAAAATATCGAAGTCATCGCTGAAGTAGTTTCTATTGCAGGGGAGACTGATTTGGAAAAAGGACTTCAGAAAGGAATTGATGCAAAAGATTCTGTTGGAGGAATTGTTGCCTGCAATGTACAAGGACTTCCACTGGGACTCGGAGAGCCGTTTTTTGACTCAGTTGAGTCATTGTTATCGCATGCAGTCTTTTCCATTCCTGCTGTCCGCGGAATAGAATTTGGTACCGGTTTTGAAGCAGCCAACATGTTTGGCTCTGCGCACAATGATGCAATCGTGGATGCTGCAGGAAAGACTGCAACCAATCATGCAGGCGGTATTGTAGGCGGTATTACCAATGGGAACGAATTGCAATTCAAGATTGCCATCAAACCCACATCATCAACACCTCAAGAACAACAAACACTGAACTGGGAATCCAACCAGGTCGAGTCATTCGCAGTTAGGGGAAGACATGATCTGTGCATAGCATTGCGCGTTCCACCAGTATTGGAAGGGGTTACGGCCATGGTATTGGTTGACTTGATGATGAGAGAGCAATTGATCAAAAGACTGTATTAAATTTCATTCGAGGAAATTCTTCCTCCAAGTTCCAATACGCAATAACCTTGAGAGGACTTTTTGGCCTCTGCAATGAATTCATTTACATCAGCCGTATTGAATCCAAATAAATCATAATGGCAGGGAATGACAACAGGTAAGTTGCATTTTTTCCCAAGTTTGACTGCCTCGGTTGCGTTTAAATTTCCTGCAACTCTTCTTGAGGGATCATTGCCATTGATGGGAAGCAGCGCAATAGACGGATTAAATGGAATGATCCATTTTTCCATACCCTCGTAATACAATGTATCTCCCGAATGGTAAATGGTAAATGAACCCAAACGAATGATGTATCCCAGGTATAGATATTGTCCCTTTTCATTTTTATCCAGCTCGTTGTGAGCGGATGGTATGGCGTGAAAACTGATATCTTTCTCTTCAAATGATTCTCCTGCATTCAGTCCAATTGGATAGTCGGGATCTATTTTCAATCGGTCGGCAACAAAACTTCTGTTTGCCTCAGGAACAATCAGCTTGCATCTGGGCGAATTTTTTAATACTGGATTGATGCTGGCTGCATCCAAGTGATCGGTATGATTGTGGCTGGATGTAATGAAATCGATGGTTGGCAAGATAGATGGATCAATAACTCTCTCACTGATTCTTACATGTGGCTTGTCGGTATTGTGGTATTTTATTGTGAGCGAATCTGAGAGATAAGGATCTATAAGTATTCTTTTGTCTTTGTATTGAATCAGATATCCGGATTGTCCCAGCCACCACAATGTAACTTCATTGGTAGATGGATTCATCGCTTGGATATCCTTCAATAATTCCTCGTCCTTTTTAAATGCCCTGATCATTGATTATCGCATTTGTCTCGCTCCTTCAACCATGTTGATCAACTTTTGTTTGGAAGCCCATCTTGCAGTTTGGCTCAGTCCGCAGTCGGGTGCAACAGAAAGCTTGTCTTTGGGTACATATGCAAGACATTTTTTAATTCTCTGTTTCACATCATCCACTGTTTCGATGTAATAATTTTTTACATCTATGATTCCGACTGAAACATCCATTTTCTCTGCAAATGCTGCCAGTAGTTCAATCTCTGCAAATTCTCTGTTTGCCATTTCAATATGTATCTCATCTACTTTCATGTCCAGAAAATCCGGCAGCATGGGTTGAAGACTCCTGAATCCTACCGGTCTTCCTTTAAAATTTCCGAAACACAAATGCGTGGAGAGTCGGCATTTTCCGCTCAATCCAGCTACTGTATCATTGAAGATCTTCACAAACTTTTTGGTATCTTCTTTATAAGCATAGCAACTCATCGAGGGTTCGTCCAGCGTGATTTCGGTACAACCTGCCTCGACAAGTGCTTTCAATTCATTTTGAATAATGGGCATCAAGGCATAAGTGATTTCCCACCTATCTTTATATATTTTATTCGGGAGCAAACGGCCGCTGAGTGTATATGGGCCGGGTAGGCTGCATTTGAGGGTTGGTCCTGTTGGAGCCAGTTTTTTCAATCGTTCAAATTCCTTCACCGCTCCGAGTCCGTTGGGTGCAGTAAGGGTATCTGTGATGCTGTGTTTACCTCTTTGGTCGTGTGCAGGTGGACCGAATTTCCTTGTTTCGGTATGATTGGGCTCAATGCCTTTGATGAATCCGTAAAATGACAAGTTGAAATCAAATCTGGTTTGTTCACCATCTGTGATCACATCCAATCCAGCTTGCATCTGATCATGGATTGCTGCAATTACAGCGTCATTGGCCATTTCCTCGATATCTGCTGCGCCAAAGGATGATAAGTGATTCGTGGAAAATTCCAGCCACCCCGGAAAGGGGTAGCTTCCAACAACGGTGGTTCTGATGGGTATCGGTTGCATAATTGAATTTTAGAAATCGTATAATTTAGATAGTCTGCTTGCGTGTTCGTCGTAGGCTTTTTCAAAGAGATCGATTGCTTTTTGTTCACCCACTTTATTGGCTGCAGATAAAACAGTTGGTGGTTGTCCAGCTTTTGTGAGGATGGACGCAACTGCTGCTTTGATGGAATTGATGATCACAACACCTCCAACAGTTGAGCCTGGCGATACAGGAGTTTCAAGATTTTCAATCTGAATCATTGCATCACCCATCGGTGCACCAGTGTCCAGGACAATATCCGAGAAGTCAGCTAATTTTTTTCCGTCTTTCCGTTTGCTTTTGCTTGCCTCGGAATGTGCTTTCGTGATGATGCTTACAACTTTGATGCCATTTTTATGAAACAATTCTGCCATTTCAACCGGCACGATATTGGTTCCGCTTGATGAAATAACCAATGCACTGTCTTTATCAGACAATTGGTAGTTTCTCAAAATTCGTTCTGCCAGTCCGCTGACATTTTCCAGAAACATAGCCTGTCGTTGACCGTTTGCACCAACTACCAGGTTGTGGAAGGTGAGGGACAGCTCCACGATCGGATTGAATCCTGGAAATGATCCATATCTGGGCCACATCTCTTCAACCATGATTCTGCTGTGTCCAGAGCCAAATACATGAACCATTCTCCCGGACAGAATGGTGGCTGCAAATAAGTTTGCTGCCTCTTCCATTGCTGTCTCCTGTAAAGAAACAGCATGTAAAATGTGTTTGCTTTTCTCAATGTATTGTTGAATCTCACTCATTTTATTCGATTTTATTGAGGGCGAATGCAGCCGCGCCAATGGCCCCTGCTTTGTCGCTGAATGTTGCCAGTTCTATTGATATTTTTTTCCCACCGGGTCTCCATTCAAAACTATCCATGAATGTACGCAATGGCTCCATCAATAGATCACCAGCTTTTGTAATTCCACCAGCCAACACAACTTTTTCGGGGGATAAAATATTGCTGATGGAGGAAATGCTCACTGCTAGTGCCTTGATGGATTTCTGCCAAATCGCCGAAGCATTTGAGTCATTTGCTCTCATGGCATCTAAGAGTTCCAATGTATCGTTGAATCTTCCATTGCTTCTTTTTGCAATTGAGTAATTGCCGATTGCCTCCTCCAGGCTGCCGGGCATCCCGCATATATCCGGATCACCCTCCATATCAACAGACATATGTCCGATATGTCCTGCTTTCTGAAAAGCCCCCTGATAAATTTTTTTGTCGATCAGAATGGCTCCTCCTACTCCTGTGCCAATCGTAATCAACACAGCGTTTTCACAATTGCTGGCTGATCCAAAGGATGCTTCAGCAGATAATGCGGCAATGGCATCATTCATTACGTAGGTGTCAGCTCCGAGTAACTCCTTCCATACAAATCCCTCAATTCCCTCCAATCTGTTGGGAAGAAATGCTATTGCAGTGTTGATTTGATTTGGAATTCCAGGAGCGCTCAATCCAACAACATATTGCTCAGTGGCAGATCCTGCAAGCGTTTCGTAAACCTTCTGTACATCCTGCTTCCAGATTTCATTAGACAGCAATGTGTCTTTAACAAGTTCCTCCAGGATCTTGCCATTTCTGTTGATCAACACTCCTTTGATTCTTGTTCCGCCCAGATCAATTCCTATTGCTTGCATGGATAATTATTTATATTGGCCATCGCTGATGGACCAGCCTCCGTCAATGGTAATTTCTTGTCCGGTGATGAATGATGTTTGATCAGAAAGCAGCAAGGCTGCCATTCCCACAATATCGCCAGGCTGGCTGATCCTGCCTCCATCCAATGGTTGTTTGGTCTTTATAAATTCCATGATCGATTCATTGCCCTTCGCCCTTGCTGCCATGGGGGTGTCCACCAAGCCAGGTGACAGCACATTGATGCGAATATTTTTTTCAGCATAATACGCAGCTGCGCTTTTTGACAAACCAATGATGGCTGCTTTAGAAGCCGCATAGGCATGGGTTGAAAAAAAATGGGAGGAGGGATGGGAAGCCAGCACAGAGGAAATGTTGACAATGGATCCTGGTTGTTTTTGATGCAACATGACGTTGATGACTGCCCTGTTGGTTAGCATGGCAGTGGTTGCATTGAGTTGGATGGTTTTTTCCCAACCTTCTTCGGTTAGCTCATGCAGTGGACCATCACCAAAAGTTCTTCCGCTACCACCGGCAACGTGCAGCAATCCATCTACTTGCTTGTAATGGTCAATACAGATTTTGATGGCCTTTTGAATGGTGTCCTCTTTTCTGAGGTCTCCAAATATCCACTGCAACTGATTGCTGGCATGGGGTAGACCATCCTCGCTGTTTTTGCCTATTCCAACTACATTGGCGCCTTGTGCAATGAAATTTTTTACTGCAGCCAATCCGATTCCGCTGGAGCCGCCTGCTACGATGATATTTTTATTCATTAATATCATCGATGTCGATTGAGTTTTTTAAATGAGGTATTCATAATGGGGTAGTTCTTGTCATTGGACCATGCGTAGTGCCACCACTCTGTTTCGAGTGATGTGAATCCGTGTTTTTCCATGACATTTTTCAGGAGCAATCGGTTCATGATTTTCTTTTCAGCCAACATCATAAAATCATGATGGGCTGTGTCACTAAAATTATCAAATCCCGTGGGCATTTCAAGCATTTGCCCGGTGCTTATTTCATAAAGGGTAAGATCTACTGCAATGCCCCGATTGTGTCCGCTTCCTTTTGTGGGATTCGCGACATATCTTTCATCGTGTATCATTCTCCAGAATTTGACCGTTGCCCTATATGGCCTGTATGCATCCCAGATGAGGAGTCCAAGGTTTTTTTTCTCCAATTCTATGGCTATGTTTTGTAATGACTGTGCTGCTTCCCTGACGAGATACGTTGAACGGGTATTGCTGGGGTAGACTCTTTTTCCGGTGAAATTTTCGTTGGACGCATATTTCAAATCAAATTTCAGATGGGGTATCAGATCTTTCAATTCGACCAATTCACTTTGTTGTGACCGGGATGCATGGGCGGACAACAGAAATAGAAAAAGTATCGAAATGTATTTTTTCACCTTTATGAAATTTCATTTAATGCATTGATAATTAGCAATTTGTTTTTTTAACACGACACTTCAAATGAATCAGCTAGCTTTGCATGAAGTTAAACATTTATTATGCCAGTAAGACCATTTCTTGCAATATTGACTGGCGTCATTTTGATATCCTTTTTGCAAACACATGCACAGCAAAAAGTAAACTACAGACAAGTGGCAGTTGTTGATTCAGCCGTTGGCGTTGCCAGTTATTATGCTGACAAATTTGTGGGAAGAAAAACAGCCAGCGGAGAGGTATTCAATCAACATAAAATGACATGCGCGCACAATACACTTCCCTTTGGCACCAAGGTGAGGATTACCAACCTGAGAAATGGAAAGTCGATTGTTGTTAGAGTCAATGACCGTTTGCATCACCGCAATCCCCGCATCGTTGATTTGCCAACTGGTGCTGCCAAAAAGTTAGGATATACTGGAAGTGGAATCATCAAAGTGAGTGTTGTGGTCGTAAAACCTCCAGAAATAAAATCTGCTTCAGCAAATTAGATCTTACCGTTTGCTTTTTTGGGCACTGCTTTTTTATTTTTTGATGTATCTGCAGGATTGATTTGTTTTTGCTGGTCAGCAGGGATGGGAGGAGTTGATTTTGGAGTCCCGCTGGTCGTTGAAGGGTCCTCAAATTTTTGAGATTCTGTCACCACTTTTTCTTTTCCTGAGCTGATTGGAATTTCAACCAACTCATCCTGCTTGTATCCCTCTTCGCCTTCAATCGGTAGAATTTCTTCGGCATTTTTCAACGAATCAATGTTGAACAGCATTTCGTTTTGCATATTGGCAGGTGGACTGAACCTCGCATTGGGGTCTATGTTGAGTGTTCTGTCATTGAAAACCTGTTGGTAATAATATGCCCATGCCGGCATCGCCATTTGAGATCCGCCAGCTGTATACAGCATTCTTAAAAATGGATCATCGCATCCAACCCATACGCCGGATAAAAGCTGTGGACTGAATCCGATGAACCATCCGTCAGCATTGTCATTGGTGGTACCGGTTTTTCCAGCAACCTCATTGTTCACTCCATATGCCCATCTCAGTGAACTGCCGGTGCCAAAATCAACCACTCCCTGCAACATCTTGGTCATGATATATGCTTCCGATTCACTGATCACTTCTTTGGTTTGTGTTCTGAATGAAGCAAGTACGTTTCCGTTCCTGTCCTCAATCCTGCTGATATAATATGGTTTTACATTGAACCCTCTGCCTGGAAACATGCTAAATGCCTGTACCATTTCAATCAGCGATAAATCTGCAGACCCCAATGCAATCGATGGATAGGGAGGAATGTTGTTCACGATGCCACACTCTTTCGCAAATTCAATGGTTTTCTTCACGCCAAGCGTGTTGATGAGATATACTGCACCGGGATTTTTGGATAGGGCAAGGCATACTGCCATGGGTCCGCCTGTTCCATCTATCATTTTACCACCCATATCAATGGGCCCGTTGGGCAATTCTGTTTCCGGCTTGAAACCATTTTTGACACCCAATGTATAAAGAAGCGGTTTAAAAGTAGAGCCTACTTGTCGTTTAGTTTTGATATTTACGTGGTCAAATTTGAAGCGTTTGAAATTGCTTCCTCCCACCCATGCTTTTACTTCACCCGTCAGAGGATCTATGGAGAGTAAACCAATTTGCATGATTTGTTTATGGTAACGAATTGAATCAATTGGAGACATCAAGGTGTCTTTCTCTCTCTTCTCATTCCATGAAAATACTTTCATGTTGACGGGCTCGGTGAAAATTTTTCTGATTTCATCTTCCTCGATTCCTTCCTCTTTTAAGTTTTTCCATCTATCGGTTTGCTTGATGGCAGCGTCCAATACTGCTTTTCCTTCTTTCGATTTCCAAACAGATCCGTCTTTGATATTATACTGATTGCTGAAAACTTTCTGCAGATTTTGCATGTGCCTGTATACAGCTATTTCAGCATACTCTTGATTCTTTGGATTGATGGTAGTAAAAATTTTGAGTCCGTCACGGTATAAGTCATAAGGTTCACCGGTTTTTGGATTTTCATTTTGCTTGCACCATTCTTTGAGATCTTCTCTGAGCATCTCTCTGAAATAAGGTGCGATACCAGCATTCTCATCCATTTTCAAATATTTCAACTGAATAGGAGCCATTTTCAGTGATTTCGCTTCATCCTTTGTGAGGAAATCATTTCTGACCATTTGATCCAGCACGGTATTGCGACGAGACATGGCTGCTTTTGGATTTCTGCGTGGATTGTACCTGGTTGATCCTTTCAGCACTCCAACCAATACAGCCGCTTCTTCAACCGCCAATTGTCCGGGTTCTTTTTGAAAATAGGTCTTGGCCGCATTGCGAATCCCATAGGTTTCTTCACCATAATTGACCATATTCAGGTAAAGGGTAATAATTTCTTCTTTGGTGAAATTCTTCTCCAAACGAATGGCTACAATCCACTCTTTCAATTTTTCGATTACTCGGGTAACACTCTTACGGCTTTGCTGACCAAGCAATGCTTTCGCAGTTTGTTGTGTAATGGTGCTCGCTCCGCCTTCTCTTCCAAGAAATACGATGGCCCTCACCAGACTTTTGATGTCGATGCCGGAATGATCATAGAATCGCTCATCCTCTGTTGCGATCAGTGCACGGATGACAAAAGGAGAAATATCTTGGTATTTGACATTGATTCTGTCTTTCAGATAAAATTTACCCATCAGGGTACCATCGTCTGCATAGATTTCAGAGGATGACATGAGAGATGGATTCTCCAGTTCTTCAATCGAAGGAAGTTTTCCGAAAAGTCCTACGTAAATCAGAAAAATCAGCAGGAAAACAGCACCCCAGGCATATAGAAATATTTTCCAGAAAATGCTGACAGCCTTGGAAGGTTCATTTGATTTTTTCTCATTCAGCGCCATGCAGTAAAGCTAATCAAAAGATGAATGATTATTTTAAAACAATTGCCTAAAATTTTCCTGGAAATTGTGCTTTCAAAAACTCAATGTATTTCAAGGTCTCTTTGTCTTCCAGCATCTTTTTTAAGTTTCCTGGAGACACAATATAGAAGCTGTATTTATCGGCGGGCAACCAAGGAAAAACTTCTTTGGTTGAAATGGGTTTTATTTTCTCTACATAACTGACTGCCTCTGCAGCATCAGCAAAGAGGCTGATGAGAATGTAGGGTGTATCACCGATTTTATCATTCCTTATAGAAAATGTTTTTGAAAAATATTTCTCAGTGTGATACCTGGTCAATGCTCTTTTCGCTTCGTTTACATATACAATGTCTACTCCATTCATCAACATGAGTACTCCATAAGGTTCTTTGGGATCAAATTGATAGGCAGATGGTATGATGGGTTTCTCTTCAGTGGATTTAACCAGTTTTGAAGAGTCAATTTTCAGTAAATTGTTGTCGTCGCGGATCATTCTTTTGGGAGCAATGGCAGGTCTGGTGTCAACAACTTCCGGTTCATCATCTTTCATTCTGGTTACTTTCATGGCCTTCAGTTGTGCTTCAATCGAATCTCTGTTTTTCAGCACTTCTCTCAATACAATTGATTTTGATGCAAGGGGTGAATTCGGTGCAATTTTTTCAAGATTGGACAGGGTTGCTATGGCTGAACTGTCTTTCCGCTCTTTGATATAATACACGGCCTCAATGTATAATAACTGAGGAGTCCAGTAGCTTTCGCCATAGAGAGAGTCAGCCTGTTTTTTATTTGTCAGCGCCTTGCCAAACTCACCGCTGATGAATTGATTGTAGATTTCATTGTAGGCTTTTTCTACTGCGATTGTTTTCGTTTTATCCTGCTTTTCAGTCTTGGTTGGGTTCAGCAGCATCTTTGTCAACGGCCCATCTGGGGAGAATTTTTTCAGCAGTGCAGCATAAAAATTCGCCTGTTCCGTGCTGTCAAGCTGTTTATAGCAGAATGCCAGATCAAAATAGGCCTGTATCATGCTTGCAGAATCAGTTTCAATATTCAGTAGCTGCTTATTCCAAAATATGGATTCCTTGTAATCACCAAGCTTGTCTTTGTACAAGGCGCTCAATATTTTTATGCCGCCTGATTTTCTTGCATTGGATGCAAGTAATTTATCTGAACTGGTTGGCAAATTGTCTGCAAGCAATTCAAAATTGATTTCTGTAGCTGTATTTTTACTGTCTTGGTCGTCTTTGGAAAGATTGTCCAGGTTATTTTGTCTTTTTATTCCTGTCATTGCACTTCCTGCATTGCTTCTCCTCCAGTTGTCTTCATTGTTTCTGTTCCCCCATTTGTTTTTGAACGCAATGCTTCCCTGTGATTTCAGGGTGGGATTGTTGAAGTACCATTCGCCTGACTTGTCTTGTGTCTGAAAAAGATCTGCCGCCTGATCTTCCAGTAAATTATTTTTTCTTGATGTAAGTCCTGTGTTGCTGTTGTCTACTTTCAATCCTTCTTCTTTGCGCAATTTTTTCAGCAATTCTTTGATGTATATCTCGCGTTGTTTTTCGGGCATTGCGGCAATCATCTGTAAACTGTCTTCTTTTTCTATGATTGAAAGTGCGTTTGCGAGATCTGTAACAATTGATTTCTTCAATTCAATTTCTTTCGTGAATCCCGGTTGTGTATTTGATGTACTGTCGAAATATTTTTTAGACAGCTCATATTTTTTATTCGCAAATGCAAGTGTGGCAATCGTCAGGTTGTTTTTTAATTTCAGTTCCTGGTCATTTGAATTGTATTTGTTGCTCGATTCCAGCAGCTGTATGGCCCTGTTAATACTGTCTCTGGATAGTTCCATTTCTGAGGCAGCTGCAAAAATGATGGGTCTGTATGATATGTATTTCTCCCTGCTCGCCAATTTTACCAGGGCTTTGACATCTTCTTCTATTTTCTCGTTTCTGTCTTTTTTATCAGACGCCAGGCTGATCTGATAAATTTTAGCATAGGCAGCCATCACCGGATCGGTGGTGAGTGCAACAGATTTTTCAAAAGATTCATTGGCTGCTTCCCGGTCATTGGCTCTTGCATACAATTGGGCAATGAGAAAATACATCCGGGCCTTTTCCTGTTTATTGACACATACCGGAATGGCCAGCTCCATGAATCTTGCAGAGGAATCATATTGTTGTATTTTATAAAACCAATATGATTTTAATTCAAACAGGAAAGGTTGGAGTCGCTTGGGGAAATCAATGTCCCTGACCAGTGTTTCAATCATACCCCTTGCATCATCATCATTGTCCTGCTCCATCAGCGTTCTGATGATCCACAGCAAGGTTTCATTTCTGATGGGCTTGTGTCCACCCAGTCCAGTTTCCTTTGATGAAATGGTATATACATTGCCGCTGTTGTTGATATTGGAGCCAATGGTTTTTTCAAATCCCCTTTCAGATTTCTCCTTCGGTTGAAAATTGTAATTGATGTATTGAAATACATCATACGCAGAGTCGAACTTCTTTTGAAAGAAGTAGGATTGTCCCATTAAAAAATACAAATCATCCACCCAGTCGTTACGCAGATCATGCAGCAAAACGCCATTGTTTACCTTGATGACAACAGAATCCAGTTCTTGCTGCTGCTGGGCAGTTGCATTCAGGTCATAATTGAAAAAAGACAACAGTGTGTTGAAGGTATCTTTGTGTGCCTGTTTTGCTGAGGCAATGATCTTTTGGATTTTTTGGTTTGAATTAAAATAGAAATTATAGTGTGAAAAGGTGTTTTCTTTGAGTCTTTTGATGGGCCCAATTTTTTTATCGGGTGTGAGCTCTGAGGGAAGCTTTCTGTTTTCGTAGTTCTTGGGTTTTTTTAAATCAAATGTGATATTCACCTGTGCTTGCAGGACATTGGTTGATAACATGCCAAACAGCAGCAGGAGTGCACAAGGCCATAGGTTCCATCTTTTTTTGAAATTCAGCATCCGATGGGTAAAACTAAGATTTCTGTATCGAATAGAAAAGTAAGCGATTGAGGAATTAGCAGTAACTTTAAGCTAAGATTTAGGTTAAAATTGTTGAATGGCAGAAAATGAAATAAAACAGAGTACATTCAAGCGGTTGACCAACCGATACAGGTTGATCATCATGAATGATCATACATATGAAGAAATCATAACATTCAAATTGACACGCTTGAGTGTGTATGTGCTTTCTTGTTTTGTTTTTGTGTTGCTCGTCGGACTCACAACGGCGCTGATCAGTTTTACGCCATTAAAATTTTATATTCCCGGATATGGCAGTCAGGCAGAACGAAAAGAACTTACAAATCTAAAAATCAAGACGGATTCGCTCGAGACATACATAAAGAACAGAGAGCTTTATTGGGAAAATGTCCGAAACATCATTTCTGGAAAGGCTGAGATGAACTTGGATACGGCAGTTATCTCCATTCCCAATCTTGAGCAAACACCCGAATAAATAAATTTTCTTGGAAAAAGAGCCACGCAAAGATCAATCCTGGGTGAAATACCTGTCTTTAGGAGGACAAATATTTGCATCCATCGCAATCATGATGGCCTTGGGATGGAAACTGGATCATTGGCTTGGTTTCGCAACAGCTGTGTTGATTTGGGTATTGCCTTTGTTGGTGATTGTTCTTATTCTTATAAAACTGATATTTGAAACAAACCGAAAGCAATGATACCGAAACCCCTGCGTCCAATCATCTGGTTGTTTTTGCTGGTAAATATTTTTACTGTGATTTTCTATCGTCCATTTATTTCCATTGAAACGGATCCCAATATCTTGTTGATTGGGAATGCTTTTATATGCATTCTTACATTGGTGTCTTATTGGTTTATGTCAGCCGGGGCCAAGTCCAAATCCACCATACAATTTACATCTTCGGTATATGGGTCTTTTTTATTTAAAATGGTACTATCTGTGCTCATCGTGGTTGTGTACTCCAAATGGGCAGGAAAGCAGATGAATTCAAATGGAATCATCGGTTGTCTTTTTATTTATCTGTTTTACATGTTTTTGGAGGTAAGGGGACTTATGTCATTGTTTCGAAAGGACTGAAATGTCAAAGAAAGAAGTTGCCATATCTGCATTGTCCGAATTTTTGCCATCCGGCACCTATCAAATGGTTGAGCCTTTTTTATCGCACTATAAAGTGCACCTGACCATAACCAGATCACGCACAACGGTATTGGGTGATTACCGAAATGCAATACCCGGTAAATCCCATCGGATATCAGTCAATGGCAATCTCAATGCATATGCTTTTCTAATTACTCTTTTACACGAATTGGCACATCTGATAACATTTGAAAAATTCGGGCATCGTGTGCAATCGCATGGGAAGGAATGGAAGTTGCAATTTGCTGAGTTGTTGAAGCATTTTCTACTGAGTGATGTTTTTCCTTCAGATATCAAACAGCAATTATATGCGTCGCTGAAAAGTCCTGCTGCAAGCTCCTGCGCCGATGATGCACTGATGCGTGTGCTTAGAAATTATGACCAAGTCAAAGAAGGTCATCTATTGGTGGAACAAATTCTTCCTGGGGAAATATTCCAAACCAAAAACGGACGACAGTTCAGACGGGAAGAACAAATTAGAAAACGCATCAAAGCAGTTGAATTACAAACGGGGAGGATTTATCTGTTCAGTCCAATTTATGAAGTGATCAAAGTAAATTGATCAAATATTTTTTGTCATCCATACATCGCATCCATGGTGACCGGTTTCACCGATGGGTTCATAGATGTATTCAAATCCAAATTTTTCATACACGCTGATGGCTCTTTTGAGCTCAGGCATGGATTCCAGGTAAATTCTCTTGAAACCCTCTTGCTGAGCAAATTTGATTGATTTATTGATGATGGCAGCTCCTAATCCGGTTCCTCTTGCTTCCGGCAATAAATACATCTTGACCAGTTCACATGTATCGGATGGAAGTCCCTTGCTGGGGAAAATTCCACCCCCGCCCACTATTTTCCCGTTTTCCTCTGCTATGTAGTAAATGGATCGGGGTGTTTGAAACAATTCATACAAGTGATCGGTAGATTCGTCGAAGTAAACAGTACCACATTTATTGGCATTGAATTCTTCCAAACAAGCTCTGATGATGGAAGCGATTTGCGCATTGTCTTCCTTTTTTATGTTTCTGAGATCTATCATAAAGGGCTTTTTACTGGGTCTTGAAATTTACATGTGAAAATAGCAAGGGTTGCACTAAATTTTAATTAATTTGGTGATATTTCATTCAAATTCTTATATAAAAAATATTCATGAGCGGACTTTCGTCTAATGAATTGTCAAAGTTTACCAAAGAGGTTGGACTCCGTTACCAGCTCTACAACAGTTTATTTACATCGTTGCCTTTTCACCGCATTGAGAAAACAGGCATCTTGCTGTCGCTCCTGCAATCAAACTGTGAAGATGGATTCAAAAAACGGATGAATCCAAACCAAATTTTGGAAGATTTTTTTTCGCGCCATACTACATACAATACTGAGCAGCAGCAATTGGATTTAATGTTTCGCATTGTGCAATATGTCGAAAGACAGGTTGTATTGTTTGATGCTTTGGAAGATGCTGCTTTTTCAAAAATAAATGACATGCAGGGGGTGGGTACCCTCAAGCATCTTGAGACGGAAGTTCTACAAACAAAACGATATACCCAGCTTCAAAAAAAATTAAAAGACTTTTGTGTTCGACTGGTATTGACCGCCCACCCAACCCAGTTTTATCCTGATTCAGTCTTGGGCATTATCAATGATCTCTCCAAGGCCATTGCAGAAAACAATCTGAATCAAATCAATATATATCTGCAACAACTGGGAAAAACTGCTTTTTTCAAAAAACAAAAACCAACACCTTATGATGAGGCTGTCAGCCTGATTTGGTACTTGGAAAATGTTTTTTATCCCGCAAGCGGTAGAATCGCCAATACGCTGGCGGCACAATACCCTGACTTGTATGATGCGGAAAATAAAGTCATTCGCATGGGATTCTGGCCGGGGGGCGATCGCGATGGAAACCCTTTTGTTACAAGTGATACAACAGCTAAAGTTGCAAAGGCCCTGAGGGGTAGCATCATCAAGTGCTATTACATGGATGTCAGAAAGCTTAAAAGAAGACTCACTTTTGAAGGGGTTGATGCGAAGCTTACAACATTGGAGGGCAAGCTTTACAATAATATATTCATACCCGGACACGCAACTGATTTAACCAAAGAGGAAATTCTTGAAACGCTGCACTCCATCCGCGAGATCATTTTATACAACCACAATGGTTTGTTTTTGAATCTTGTTGATGGATTGATCAACCGCGTTCATTTGTTTGGCTTGTATTTTGCTTCACTTGATATCCGCCAGGACAGCTCTGTGCATGCAAAAGTTATATCAGAGATATGCACAGTGTTGAAGGCAGGAGATTATGAATCCATGACAGATGAGGCCAAAATTGAATGGCTTTCATCCATCGATACTCCCATCGATCTGCCCGAAAATGCGAGTCCCATCGTAAAGGATACACTTGCTTCTGTCAAAACCATTCAACAGATTCAGGCGGAAAACGGGAGACCAGGTGCCGAGAGGTATATCATCAGTCAATGCAACAGTGCGGTGGATTTGCTGGAGGTCTTTGCACTTTTCGTGTTGGGAGGATGGAAAAGAGATGCTATTTCGGTTGACATCATTCCGCTCTTTGAAACAATTGGAGATCTGACCAATGCTGCAGCAGTCATGCAATCACTGTATTCTTTTCCGATGTACAAAGAACATTTAAAGCGCAGAGGGAATAAGCAGACCGTGATGCTTGGTTTCAGTGATGGCACAAAAGACGGAGGCTATCTCATGGCCAATTACAGTATTTTCAAAGCAAAGCGAGAGTTGACGGCTGTTTCTGCAAAATATGATGTGGATATCGTCTTTTTTGACGGAAGGGGAGGACCCCCTGCCAGAGGAGGCGGAAAGACACATAAATTCTACGCTTCCATGGGAAGTGACATTGCCAACAAGGAAATTGAATTGACAGTTCAGGGACAAACTGTAAGTTCAAATTTCGGAACTGTAGAAGCTGCACAATACAATATTGAGCAATTGATTCATGCAGGAGTAGGAAATGAAATTTTTTCTGATGGCTTGAGTACTTTCAGCCAGCAAGAACAGGAGTTGCTTCAATTGCTGGCTGAGCAGTCGTTTGCATCTTACGCCTCATTGAAATCGCATCCTTATTTTCTTGACTATCTCTATCATGCGAGTCCACTTCGATTTTATGCAGAAACCAATATAGGAAGTCGTCCTGCGAAAAGGGGGGCTTCTGGTAAATTGACTTTGCAGGATTTAAGAGCCATTCCTTTTGTTGGCGCCTGGAGCCAGATGAAACAAAATGTCACAGGGTATTATGGTGTGGGGACTGCTCTGAAAATCATGGAAGAGAAGGGGATGTTCCAGGACCTGAAAAACCTGTATGTACGCTCTGCGTTTTTTAAGACCTTGATTGACAATTGTGAGATGGCCATGCGGAAATGTTTTTTCCCACTCACCGCTTTCTTGTCTGATCATCCAAAGTATGGTGAACTCTGGAGAAATATTGAGGAAGAGTTTGAACTTACAAAAAAATACATCTTGTTGCTTACTGGTAAATCAGATTTAATGGCTGATTATCCTATTGAACAGGTTTCAATTCAAACAAGTGAGCGAATCGTGTTGCCCATCGCAACCATTCAACAATATGCCATCACAAAAGTGAGGGAGATGGAAGAGAAAAATATACCCTCTGAGTTGCGCAGCAGTTATGAGAAACTGGTCATGCGTTGTTCATTCGGTATCATCAATGCAGGTAGAAATTCAGCTTAATGCTGCAAAGCAGCTTTTTTCATTTCAGCGGCTTTGCTTTTGCCCAAATATTCTTCAATCAGGTGATGAACGAGATAAATAATGGGTGTGCAGAGAATGGCAACCGAAAATTTATACACGTATCCCGTCAACGCAATGGCTGTTACCCTTGGAAATGAAAATCCCAGTGAAAAATAAAGATATATGTAGGATACGCAAATGGTATCAATCAGTTGAGAAACAAGCGTTGATACTGTTGCTCTCATCCATATCCCTTTTTCTCCTGTTATTTGTTTGATTTTCTTGAAGACTGTTGCATCTGCCAATTGTCCCACGAGAAATGCAGTTAGCGAAGCAAAAATAATGTTCATCCCCTGGCCCAA
>JBEGMC010000023.1:0-19544 GCA_041183265.1 Bacteroidota bacterium | reverse complement strand
GATCGTCAGATGATTTCTACCATGCGACCCGCCATGCAGGTCGATATACAGGAACTGATGCTTGCAGCCAATTTCGGGCGACTCATGGCAGTTTTTCTCTGGGTATATGGAAGCATCAGTGCATTTTCAGGAGTCATTGCAGACAGGATCAATCGAAAATGGCTGATCGTAGCCAGCTTGTTCATATGGTCAACCCTCACCTTATTGAATGGTTTTGCTTCAACATTCGATCAGCTCTATTTACTGAGGGCACTGATGGGATTCAGCGAAGCATTGTATTTTCCTGCTGCGCTATCTTTGATAGCCGACTACCATGATCATCGCACCAGGTCAAGAGCTGTAGGTATTCATGCAACAGGAATTTACCTGGGACAAGTATTTGGTGGATTCGGAGCAACTATTTCCAAAGCATACTCATGGCAAAACACTTTTTTATTGTTCGGTATCATTGGGATGCTGTATGCGGTTGTCTTGATATTTTTTGTGCATGAGAAAGAGCGAGAAAAAAGTGAGACCGGTTTTCCATTGGGAGCACACCTTAAATCATTGTTCACCTCCTTGCCGTTCTGGATCATTCTTTTGTATTTCACCATTCCTTCACTGCCTGGGTGGGCTATAAAAAATTGGGCACCTACTTTGATCGCCAGCAGTCTGCATTTGGACATGGCAGTTGCGGGGCCATTGACTACTATCTCCATCTCTCTCTCTTCTTTTTTCGGCGTACTTATCGGAGGAACCATGGCTGATAAATGGTACCAAAGCAATCCCAAGGGAAGGATTTATACCAGTGCTATGGGACTGGCACTCACCATCCCCTCTTTGATACTGCTTGGTTTTGGATCCAGTTTTCTGCATATCATTACTGCTGCTGTAATCTTTGGACTCGGCTTTGGGATGTTTGATACCAATAACATGCCGATACTTTGTCAATTCGTTGATAAAAATCAACGGGCTACCGGATATGGTTTTTTAAACATGGGCGGCATATTTGCAGGTGCCATCATCACTGATTTCTTGGGTAAATCAACTGATGCAGGCAATCTGGGAAGGGATCTTGCATATCTCTCCTCTGTTGTGTTATTGATTATTGTCGTTCAGTTGATATTCCTGAAGCCTAAAAAATTATAATATGAAGAGTGTATATTTTTTATTGATCTTATTCTTTTTTCAATCCAATGCGCAAGAGGTCGTTGTATTTGAGTCAAAAGAAGGAGGGTATGATTTTTTCCGCATTCCTGCCATCGTACAGATTTCGAATGATCACCTGATGGCATTTGCAGAGGGGAGGGTCAATGGATCCGGTGACTTTGGTAATATAGACATCGTTTATAAAACCAGTAAGAATGGTGGGAATTCATGGTCTAACCTGCAGGTATTGATTGACAATAAAACACTGCAAGCAGGAAATCCTGCTCCTGTGATGGATCTCATGGATCCACAATTTCCTGCGGGAGTACTCTATTTGTTTTACAATACCGGCAACAATCATGAAAACGAGGTTCGAAAGGGGAAAGGAGTGCGGGAGGTATGGTTCGTTAAATCAACTGATCAGGGTAAAACATGGTCTGATCCAATCAATATTACATTACAGGTGCATCGCCCAAACCAACCTGATTTCAATTCACAGTATTCATTTAAAGAAGATTGGAGAAGTTATGCTATTGCACCCGGGCATGCATTGCAAATAAGATCCGGCAAATATGCAGGCAGATTGTTTGTACCAGCCAATCACTCATATGGAGAACCGCAGCGTGCATTTCAAGATTATCGTGCACATGCTTTTTATTCAGATGATCACGGAAAGTCATTTCAACTGTCTGCAAATGTAGAGCTGCCCGGCTCCAACGAATCCATCGCTGCTGAAATTTCGAATGGGGGAGTTCTGATGAACATCCGGAATCAGTTTGGTTTTCCAAAAAGCAGAATTCTGGCATACAGTTCAGATGGAGGTAAGAGTTGGGATAGTTCTTATTATTCCAGTTTGTTGAAGGATCCGGTTTGTCAAGGATCCATGATTGGTATTGCAAACAAGCGCAAAAGCTATTTGCTGTTTTCAAATGCAAACGCTGTAACCACACGCGACAGTCTCAGTATACATATCAGCAAAGATGATGGTAGGAGTTGGAATCTTGCTCAAGTAGTTACAACAGCGCCGGAGGCATTCAAGGGTGATTGGTCGGCATACAGCGATTTGGTTGATGTTAATAAACATTCAGTAGGGATATTGTTTGAACGCAACAAGTACAAGGAAATTGTTTTTAAAAAAATACCCAAGAAAACAATTATAAATTAAACCAGTAGGTGGCTTTCAATACAAGCGCACTTCCCTTCGATCTGTAAACATCTGCATAATAGTTATCCGTGTATACAATGAAAAGATCAGATGCCGGTGCGAACCTCCATTGAAAGCGGACGTTCATATTGATGTTATTGATCTGATTGTTGTATTGAATGAGGGTAGACAAAAACAATGATCTGGTAAACGTGAGATCAATTTTTGGTCCAATTAAAATCAAATCTCTGCTCGTATATGGTTGGGGGAATCGCAATCTGTTAAATGAGAATACAGACGAAATACTTCCATAGGGCTGAATTCTGTAGTTTACTTCGGCATCCAGGTTGACTCTTGATCCATTGAAATATTGTCCGGCTCTTGAATTCAATCGTGCTGCAATTTTTTTCCTTTGATCCGTGACCAGGCTGCAGATAAACGACACATAGTCATATGATGTATTTGCCTTTAATTTCTCACCGCCAGAATTGGTTGGATCAAAGTCATTGGTGAGTTTGGTATAATCCTTTCTTACCCTCATCAGAAGAGTCACATAGTTTTTGTATTGAACATTGTAGAATATATTAACATCATAGTCGGTTACACCGATGGTAGGGAATATTGTCAGGTCATAATCAAACATGGGCCCCCATCTATTGACACGTCCCCGTTTGGGATAAAACTTAGGTTGTACGTAACCGGCCAATTTATAAAATCCTGCTCTTCTGAGGTATCCAACTTCGGGATTGAAATTTTCGCCAATGTAGTATGCAGTCTGCTTTGCTTCAAAAAAGCGTTTATTGTAAAACATCGTAGTCCCGAAAACAGCATTGTCATCTGTTTTCAATGGATCGAAAGATTTCATGAAGAAGAACTTGCCGTTCCACACATTGCTCTTGGAAGCAAGGTTGTAATCCACTCCGGCCACTCTGTTAAAATCTTTGACACCAATGCCATCCTTGTTGGTAAGGATGAAACTCAGGTTCGATCTGCCGAATACCCTTTGTTGCAAGCTGAGCACAGAATAGTTATAAGCAGGTTCATTGATTTCAGGGATGGCTGCAGATTTCATGTCTAGCAATCCAATTCTCAGGTTGTCATTTATTTTTCCGCTGAGTCGAAAACCGGCATCAATCTTATTTTGAATATTTTGTCCAGTGCTTTGATCTCTCGTAACACCAATTCTTCTTGAAAAAAATGGACGCAATCCATCCATTCCAAAATTGGCAAAGAGATCTGCATTTTCCAGAAAGAATTGCCTTTTTTCAGGGAATAAAATTTCAAATCGATCCAAGTTTGTCACCTGGTTGTCTACTTCCACCTGAGAGAAATCTGGATTCACGGTAAGATCAAGATTCAGGGAAGAGCCAATTCCAATTTTTGCATCACCGCCAAAAGTAAGATTCGAGGAATTTGCATACTTGTTTGAACCGGGAACAGGTTTTCTGAATGTGCCCGGAGAAACATAAGGGATGAGTGACATGTTGACTCCCTTCTTTTCTATCGGTGTTTCAAATATGATCGGCTTTGAGTATGCAAGTGAAATAGGTGTAAACTGATTCGGCACCCTCGACCAGCTGGATCTCTCTGTATTGTAACTGTCGAGCTTGTAAAAATTGATCAGCCATTTATTTGTTCCATTTCGGTAGCGGATGGTATTCAGGGGGATGGCCATTTCAGCCGTCCAATGCGCGTCTTCAATTTTCGCTTCACTGTACCATTTATTGTCCCATGATAAACTGAGATCTTCTCCCACCACTCCTCCATTTACAACGAGTCCCTCTCTTTGCACACCATAGGGATTGATGCCAAACGAGAATGCATTCATGCGATCCATGAATGGATCGATGCTTACCACAAAAGCATCGAATGCTTCTCCACGAAAATCTCTTTTCAATGAGGGGGTTGTGTAAGGTTGGTTTTTGATGGACTTGAATATTTTCGCAGCGACGTATAAAAATTTTTCGTCGTATGCTACCATGATTTCCTGCTTTGCCTTGCTGGTGAGCGTATCGGTCGGAAAGTTTTGTATAAAATAGACGGTCTTTTGGGCATCCTTCCAGGTCTGTTCAGAGATGATGCCGTCAATTTTTATGGGGTCAATGGCTTTTTTAGCGTGGTAACTGGTATCCAGTTGATCCTTGATGGAAGTGTAAGGGACTTGCTGTGATTTTGCAGAGAAACCAGTGGCAACGGATAAAAGTAAGAGAAAAAAACCGCGATTCATGTTAATCCACAAATGTAACACTTATGTAGTATCTGTGACAAAAGTCATGTTGATTCATTTGGTGGGTCAGTAATTTTGTATACAAACAAACCGGTGTATATGACATCATTCAAGTCATTGATTCATAAGAATATTTTGTACATCTTGGGAGCAGTGGTTGGAGCTGTGGGCGGCTTCATGTATTGGAAATGGATTGGCTGTGTGTCAGGCACATGTAAGATTACATCGAGTCCGATCAACAGCACCCTGTATTTTGGTTTACTAGGTTCATTGGTTTTCGGATTGTTTAAAAAGGAGCAGTAATATGGAAGCGACTTCAACTTTTGGAGATATCATCAAAGGATCCAAACCTGTATTGGTCGATTTTTTTGCAGAGTGGTGTGGCCCATGCAAAATGATGGCGCCTATTTTAAAAGAATTGAAAGATGCTGTTGGCGAAAATGCAACCATCATTAAAATTGACGTGGATCGAAATCAGGCACTTGCTCAACATTTTCAGGTTCAGGGGGTTCCGACATTGATGGTTTTTCAACACGGACTTGTCAAATGGCGTCAATCTGGCGTGGTGCCGGCAAAACATCTCAAGCAAGTGCTGGATGGATTGGTATCATGACTGAATCATTTAAGAGAAAAGCACATCTTTTACTTTCTTAAAAAATACAGGCACCTCATTGAGGGGGTCCTTCATTCCGAGTGTTTCGATTGGAATTGTTCCGTGGTAATCAGAAGCTTTGATGATGTTGCAGAGTCTTTCAAGATCCATTGGTGTTTGTATGCCGTTGATCAATAACTTTTCTTTTAGTTGCCAGTTCACGGCAAGTGGGACTGATTGTTTGATTTCCTCATATGGATCCTCTGCGATGAAATTACCAGTATCCAAGACAAGTCCCAGCCATTCACTGTTCATGGATTTGATCAATGCATGACATTCCTCTGATGTTTTCAGAAAATCATTGTGGTTTTGAATGCCCAAAATGACTCCATGGGATGCGGCTTCCGGCAAACACTTGTCCAGAGACCATTGAATATTTCCATGGATTCTTTTTCTTTCCTCACCGGTATAATATTTTTTGGCTGTATAAATTCTTAAAACAGGTGCACCCAGTTTGGCAGCAACTTCAATCCATCTTTTTACCAGATCTATTTCTTTTTCAAGCTGCGCTCCTTTGTCAAATGAAAATTCATTTCTGATGCCCGTACCGCTGATTTCAAGTCCGAGTGCATGCGCTTTTCTTTTGAATGTATAAATTTCATCATTGCTCGGAGTGCCTGGGTATGTTGAAAAATAGTATCCGGTAAAGTCGATTGCATCGAAGCCGGTTTGCTGACAGAAATCCAGCAATGCAAGGGGACTGATTTTTTTCTGCACCAGCCAATCATTGAATGAGTATGCATTCAGACTCAGCTTGAATCTCTGTTTTGTTATAATTTGTTGTGGCAATGAAAAAGCCCTTGTCATTGATAACAATGGAAGGGCCATCAGAAAATTTCTTCTGTCAAAATTTTTCATATCAGATAGTTGACATGTCAATGACAAATCGGTATTTGATATCACCTTTGATCATTCTCTCGTATGCCTGGTTGATGGACGACATTGGAATTTTTTCAATTTCTGCATAAATCTTATGCTCATAGCAAAAATCAAGCATTTCTTGGGTTTCCTTGATGCTTCCTATCATCGATCCAATGATGCTTCTGCGGTTTTTGATCAAAGCAAAAGGCAAAACTTTTGGATTGTGTTCAGGCAATCCTACTACCAATAATTTTCCCTCCAGTCCCAATAAATTTAAATAGGGGGTATAATCATGGTCAGCCGAAATCGCATCCAGTACAACATCAAAGCTTGAATCGTAAGCTTTCAATGCCTCAGCATCTTTTGCCAGTACAAAATGATGAGCTCCTAATTTATGTGCTTCAGATACTTTGGCTGCGGATGTTGAAATCACTGTAACTTCTGCTCCAAAAGCGACCGCAAATTTGACAGCCATGTGTCCGAGTCCGCCTAAACCCACCACCGCAACTTTCGTACCTTTTTTAACGTTTGCGAATTTCAGGGGAGAATATGTGGTGATACCGGCACAGAGCAATGGTGCAACACCTGCAAGATTTTCCTGTTCCTGTATGTTCAATACATAGTTCTCATCTGTAACAATTTCTGCGGCATATCCACCCATCGTTCTTTTGCCTGAACCATTTCTTTCAAGAGCATTGTAGGTGCCGGTCATCCCTTCTTTACAATACTGTTCATAATTGTTCTGGCAGTTGGGACAAACACGACAGCTGTCTACCATCACACCGACACCAACTGATTGTCCAACTTTGAATTTTGTGACACTTGTACCAATGCCTTTTACTTTTCCAACAATCTCGTGTCCGGGTACCACTGGATAAACCGTACCACCCCATTCATTTCTGGCAGTATGGATATCTGAATGGCAAACACCGCAATACAATATTTCTACTTGCACATCGTGTGCTGAGAGTTCACGTCTTTCGATGTTCAATGGACCCACATCGCTTTTGCTATCTTTTGCTGCGTACGCTTTAACTATTGGCATGATTCAATCATTTGGTGGCTAAATATTTTTTGGGGTTTTGCAGAAACGCATCCTTGCATTCAACAGAACAAAATCCATATGCTTTCCCCTCATAATGACAAGTGTCTGAAATGCCTGCAGTTACGGGCATTCCGCATGCATAATCTTTCTCGTTCACGACCATTGCAGGCGTAAATCGGGAAGTATCTGATGCTGTCACCTGCATTTCAGTTGTTTTGGCTGCTTGCTCCTTGCAGGCCAATAAAGCAGTGAAAATCAAAACAATAATCAGCAGGCGTTTCATGAGTAGGGAATTGAGTGAGATAATTTGCGTCTGTGACTGCAAAATTGCTATACATTGTCTAATTTTCAATACTCAACCTGTCTTTTTTATGTCAGTTTTTAAATCTGTTGTTCTAGGCTTTGCATCAGTGCTTATGTTGATGTCTGCTTTTGCCCAAAAAAAAGCAGGATCTCCTGCCCCCATCGGAGTATTTGATTCCGGAACAGGTGGACTGACTGTCCTCGAGGCCATGCTGACTTTGGATGCGTTCAACAACAAGACCGGAAAACCCGGATCAGATGGGAAGCCTGATTTCCAAAGCGAATGCTTTCAATACCTCGCAGACCAGGCCAATATGCCATATGGCAACTATGCGGGAGAAAATAAAACCAAATTGTTGCAGGAGCATGTTATCAAAAACATGGACTTCCTGCTGAAGGCTCAATATGATCAGCCTGCAACCAATGTGCAGGCGAAAAAAGAGGGAGTAAAAATGCTCGTGCTTGCCTGCAATACAGCTACTGCATATGCATTGAATGAAGTAAAAGATTTTTCCAAGTCACAACAGAAGAATATTCCGGTTGTAGGCGTTATCAATGCTGGGGTCAAAGCTGCCTTGGCCTATCAATCAACACATCAAAAAGGAACCATTGGTGTTTTTGCCACCGCAGGAACCGTTGCCTCAGATGGGTATCCCAAAACAATCCTTGCCATGGCCAAGCAATTGAACATGCCTGCGCCGAGCATTGTCAGTCAAGGTGGATATGGCTTGGCAGACGCGATTGACCGCGATTACAGTTTTTTTGCTGAACAAGTAACGGGATTGAGAAATGATTACAAGGGACCCTCTTTGAAAAACAGTCAGTATAAAATTGATACAACATTGATGGGTGTGTACAATTTCAAGCGCGATGGAAATAAATTGTTGTGTGAATTTGATGACAAGGGAACCTGTTTGGATATTCAGCTGAATGATCCTGAGAATTATGTGCGTTTTCACCTCGTTTCGCTGCTGGAAAAAATGAAACAGCAACGGTATACGGTCCCCATGAATACACTTATCCTCGGATGTACCCATTATCCTTTCATGCGCGATACCATTCGTCATGTATTGGATGAGTTGTATCAGCTGAAATCCAATGGCAGCTATCTTTACAGAGGTGTATTGGCTGAACATGTAGAGTTGATTGATCCTTCAGTTGAAACAGCCAAAGAAGCGTATATTGAATTGAGAAAACTGCAACTTGAAAACAATGCCGGGTCGAAGCAACATCATTTTTTCATTACCATCCCCAATAAAAAATTAACTGAAGTCAAATTGCAGGATGATGGATGGTTTACATATGCATACAAATATGGAAGAACAGAGGGGCAGCAGAAAAAATATGTAAACTATGTTCCATTCGATCAGCACAATATTTCAACGGCAACATACGAGAGAATCAAACTCGCATTGCCCAGCGTATACAAACAAATCATCCTTTCAAACAAATAGAAAAGAATCAATATGAAAAAACAGTTATCTCTGGTGATGGCATCATTCATCTTATCGGTTGTTGTCTTCGGTCAAAAAGACACCAGTTTCACTACCTATAAGAACCTTCCTCTCAAAGCAACGAGGATGTTTGAGTTAAAAACCAATGAAGGCACCTGGACGTCTATCGATGTGAGTCCGGATGGCTCTACCATTGTCTTTGACATGATGGGCGACTTGTATACCATTCCATTCAATGGCGGGAAGGCAACGCAGATCACGCGCGGACTGGCGTTTGATCAGCATCCGAGGTTCAGTCCTGATGGCAAAAAAATTCTATTTGTCTCTGATAAAAGCGGTGCTGAGAATCTCTGGTATATTGATACCGAGAAAAAAGATACTGTTCAACTTACCAAGGAGACCAATCAAAATTTTGTTTCTGCCGAATGGATGCCTGATGGCAATTATATTGTGTATTCAAAAGGCCGCAGAATCAATAAGCTATTCATGATTCACAAAGATGGAGGTGCAGGAACACAATTGATCAACGAGCCTGCAACCCTCAAAACGATTGATCCCGCTGTCAGCCATGACGGGAAATTGATTTATTACTCATACAGAACCGGTTCATGGAATTACAATGCGCAACTGCCTCAATATCAAATTGGCGTTTACGATAAAAGCAATGGGAAAACTTCCAGTCTTACTTCCAAATATGGAAGCGCATTCACCCCTGTACTATCATCTGATGGTAAATGGTTGGTGTACGGCAGCAGGCATGAGGATAAAACAGGACTCATCATCCGCGATTTGAAAACAGGAGATGAAAAGTGGTTGGCATATCCAGTGCAGCGAGATGACCAGGAATCCATCGCTGTATCAGGTGTCTTGCCTGCCATGTCTTTTACACCGGATAATCAATTTCTGATTGCATCTTTTGGTGGCAAGATGAACAAGATTGATATCAGCAATGGAAATATTTCAAACATACCGTATTCAGTGGATGGAAAACTTGAGCTGGCATCAGAAGTGTTGTTCAAGTATCCCATTAAGGACACCTCATTTGCGCTTGCAACCCAAATTCGGGATGCTGTTCCATCTCCTGATGGTAAAAAGCTCGCATTCACTGTTCTCAATAGATTGTATGTGATGGACTATCCCAATGGCAGTCCGAAGCGACTTACCAGCAACGATTACACAGAGGCACAACCTGCATGGAGTCCGGATGGAACGAGCATTGTATTCAGCTCATGGAATGCAGGTGGCGGACAATTGCAGTCAGTTCTATCCAATGGTACAGGATTGAAAAAGCTGACCAATGTAAATGGACTGTTCCAGGCACCGAGGTATACCATGCGTGGAGATAAGATTATTTACTCAAGAGCACCCTATCAAAAATTCAAAGACGCATTTGATCCCGGATACGATGATCGCGAAGATGTTCTGGCTTGGATAGATGCAAATGGCGGCGAAGAGCATGTTATCGATAAATCCAATGGAAGGTACAATCCTCATTTTGCTGTCAATGATGAAAGAATTTATTTGAACGCAAGTGGTAGTTTGGTTTCCATCAAGTGGGATGGAACAGATGAGAAAACTCATGCAAAAATTACCGGGATCGTTACCTATGGTTCAGTACCGACACACAATGGAAAACCATCTACTGATCCATGTATCATTCCTGAGGAGCTGAATGATGGGGATGCCAAAGAAAACAATCCGCCTTCACCAGCCAGTGAAATTTGGTTGTCGCCCAAAGGGGAGAAAGCCATTGCAAAAGTCAACAACAATGTATATGTGGTTACAATACCACAGACCGGTAAAACAACGAATATTTCTGTTGCAGATGCTGCCAATGCTGAATTTCCGGCAGTCAAGTTAACTGAATTGGGTGGAGAGTTTCCGTATTGGGAAGCAAGCGCCGAAAAGGTTCATTTCAGTCTCGGTGCTGCTCATTTTGTATATGATCTCAACAAATCAAAAGCATTGGATGACAGTTTGAAGTTTGCAAAAAAATTGGCAGAGCAAACAAAATCAACTGATACTACTAAAAAAGCTGCTCCCAAAAAAGAAGACCCCACATATAAACCCGAAGAAACATGGGTGAAAGTATTTTATAAAAAAGACATTCCTTCTTCAGCCATCCTGTTGAAGGGTGCAAGGATCATTACGATGAAAGGGGATGAAGTAATCAATGGTGATGTATTGGTGGTTAACAACCGAATTCAATCTGTTGGCAAAGGCATCAAGATACCTGCAGGAACCAAAGTGGTGGATGTTGCAGGAAAAACAATCATACCCGGATTTGTGGATGTGCATTCCCACATGTGGCCATCCTGGGGAATTCACAAAACACAGGTTTGGATTTACGCAGCCAATTTGGCATATGGCGTTACCACTACACGTGATCCACAAACTGCTACCACTGATGTGTTGACATATGCCGATATGGTGGAAGCCGGAGAAATGGTTGGCCCCAGGGTTTATTCGACCGGTCCAGGAGTAGGATACTGGTTTTACAATATCAAAGATTCAGCACAAGCAGAGAATGTTTTGAAGCAATACAGCAAGTACTACAATACCCAGTATATCAAAATGTATTTGACTGGAAACAGACAAACCCGTCAGTGGATTATCAATGCTGCAAGAAATCAAAAGCTTATGCCGACAACCGAAGGTGGATTGGATTTCAAATTGAACATGACCAACCTATTGGATGGTTATCCAGGGCATGAGCATTCCATTCCTATTTATCCATTGTACAAGGATGTAACAAAAACAATTGCCGATGCAAAAATGGCTGTAACACCTACCTTGTTGGTTTCGTATGGCGGACCATGGGCTGAAAATTATTACTATGAAAATGAGAATCCATACAGCAATAAAAAATTGCAATTCTTTACACCATATGAGGAATTAGCAGCCAAATCAAGAAGAAGAGCAACTTGGTTCTTGCCTGAGGAACATGTATTTCAAAAACATGCCAAAAGCATGAAATCAATTGTTGAGCAAGGCGGATTGGCGGGAATAGGAAGCCATGGTCAATTACAGGGACTCGGATTCCATTGGGAACTTTGGTCGATGCAAAGCGGAGGGATGAGAAACATCGATGCCCTCAAAGTTGCAACCATCAAAGGGGCAGAGGCATTGGGACTGGATAAGGATTTGGGTAGTATAGAAAAAGGAAAGTTGGCTGATCTGATTATTTTGGATAGAAATCCACTCGACAATATTCGAAATACCAACGCCATTAAATATGTGATGAAGAATGGAAGATTGTACAATGGTGACAATGGAGATGAGATAGCTCCCGCCACCAAAAAGCTCGAAAAGACGGAATGGACGGATAAGGCACCTGTGAAAACCACCAATGTGGAGGATTGAATTTCTTTTAGTAACTTATATGATTAAATCATTTGCCATGAAACAATCAACGATTGCCTTCCTTTTTATAGCATGCCTTTTTTCACTTTCATCCTTTGCACAAGGTCCTCGTGTATTGGTGGTTACAGCACATCCTGATGATGAAACCGGATTTTCTGTGACCATGTTTAAGATCACCAAAGAACTGCATGGGGAGGTTGATATGGCAGTGATGACAGATGGTGGTGGTGGGTTTGCAGATTCTCAGCTT
This sequence comes from Bacteroidota bacterium, assembly GCA_041183265.1. Classification (GTDB taxonomy): domain Bacteria; phylum Bacteroidota; class Bacteroidia; order Chitinophagales; family Chitinophagaceae; genus Pollutibacter. The sequence continues at coordinate 7,117 of JBEGMC010000023.1, read as the reverse complement.
GGTGCTGTGTATTATGGACTCAACCTTACTGATTCCATGGTGGCGAGAACGCATCTGCCATTGATCAGAAAGCAGGAAATCACCAATGCAGCCAAGATCATGGGGGTGAGAAATATTTTTTTCATGGAACAGGAAGATGACTATTATACGCTTGATATCAATCCATATATCTCAGGCAAAAATTGGGAAATAAAATATGTGGAAAGAAGAATGGATAAAATTTTAGCAGAAAGACAATACGACTTTGTCATTACCATGTTGCCCCATCCTGGTCAACACGGTCATCATAAAACTGCTGCACTGATGGGCATCAGAGCGGTTCAGCGCTACAAGGGTGCCAACAAACCGATCATCATCGCCGGAAGTCCTGCACGTGCAGATGCCAAGCCAATTGAATTCACGATGTTGGAGGGATATCCCGAAACCAAAATAAGTCCGACTGCCCCAAGCTTTACATTGAACAGGGCATTCAGGTTCAAGGAAAATGACAAGGTTAGCTATAAAATTGTGGCGGACTGGGTTATTTCTGAATACAAGTCACAAGGCGCGATTCAGGAAAACGGGATACACAGAACTGACATGGAAGTATACAGGTATTATGACCTGAATGATCCAAGTGGAATTGCAAAAGTTAAGAAGTTATTTGACGATTTGGCGAAAAGTGGATTTGCTGCTCCGACAAAATAGTTTTTCATGAAAAATATTTTTGTGATGCTTGTTCTTGCATGTTTTATTTCATGCAAAAACAAAGAGGAAGTTTTTAACCCATCATTCAAATTGACTCCATCTGAGAAGTTTCTCTTCAAGTCATTTGTCGATTGCAATATGGCAGAGGCTTGGATTGGAGATACCCTGCGCATTTTTGCAGGTAAATATGGTGAAGATCCGGTTTGGGGCGATTCCAAAGAGTTGGAATTCGCCAGCGGTAAAAACGCAGATGAAGTTTTTTTAACACCTGCTGAAGAATTCATCGATCCCATCATGCCTCCCAATGTAAAGCCCACTGAGCAAGGACTCCACGGTGCCGTTTGGTTTGAAACAGTTTATCAGTCTGCAAAAGATGCTACTGGAAAAACACTCTATGCCATTTATCACAATGAAAATTATCCAGCCACTCTGCCTTACAATGCAGCAACCGGTGAGGGGTATATTGATACGTTGTGGCCACAGGGACTCACCGATGCAAGTTCAGCTGCTGCTGTTTGCAGAATTGGCGTCATGAAGTCTACCGATGGCGGACACTCTTGGGAGAACAAGGGAATCTTTATCGAAGACCTTCAGCCAAGAATGATTTTGAAACCGCATAATAATTCCTTGACATTTGCCGGTGGTGTAGGTGATCCATCTGCGGTTGCAAGTGGGGATTATCTGTATTTATTTTACGGTGAATATGGATATCCTGGAGTATACAAGGCTGATCAATATGATTCAGTTTTTGAAGCGAGTGGTCAATGCATCAGCATTGCCAGAATCAAAATAGCTGATCTGGATGATCCAGTTGGCAAAGCGAAAAGGTGGAATGGAAAATCTTTTGAAGCTGATTACAATGGTATTGGTAAACCCATACAATCACTGTTGATCCCTGCTGCAGAAAAAGGTGGAGCTGCTTCCAGAGCGGGAGGTAATTTTTATTGGGGTCCATCGGTGAGCTGGAATGAATATTTGCAATGCTGGGTCATGATGATGGGAAGGGTAGAGGGACAAAAATGGATCGGCGATAAAATTTACATTTCATTCAATAAAAACAAAGATTTGGGTGTGGGAGATCATTCGCAGCAATGGTCAAAGCCCCAACTGATATTGCAAAAGCCTGGTCATATCCTCTGGTATCCATCATTGCAACCCTTGAATACAGCAGAAGATATCAAAGAGAGAAGAACCTGTTTGAGGTTGGGCAAAAAAGCAAGGCTTTTTGTCAAAGACATGCAGGGACCCCGAGCCGATTATATCTCTGAATACATCATTGAGTTCGAAAAAAAATAATCACTTTACAGCAACAGCTATTTTACTGTCAGCTGTTCCATAATAGAGCAGCCACTTGTTGTTGAAGTGAACCAATCCCTCAATGAAACAGACTTCATTGACTTCCCCAATTTTCTCATAGTCTTTATCGGGTTTGATAAAATAACTGCTGGTACGATCGATCAACCTGTAAGGCGCAGCAGCATCAAACAAAGCTTGTCCAGCACTGTAAGTAAACTTTGGCAACGTACTGTCATTGAAGTTTGCAGCATTGCTTCCGTTGTACAGGAGCAAGATGCCAAACTTAGTAAGCAGTGCATAGGGACCGGGTTCGACGAGTCGGCTGTCGTGGTATCCCATTCTCGGATGCAATACTGCAATCAACTTTTTGGATTCTTCATTTTCTGCTGCTGTCCAGTGATACAAATCATCTGAATAAGCCATGAAAAGATTTGTATCTCCGAAATACATCCAATACTTGCCTTTGATTTTTGTGGCTGTTATTTTTCCGTTGATCTCTTTACAAACAATGGAGCCAGACTTTGACCAGGTATGGATGTATTTTTCATCTTTCAGTACGGGTCCCATTTTCTCCCAATGCAACAGATCTTTCGAAAATGCAAAACACAGTCTGGCAGTTTTTCCATCATAGGCTGTATAGGTAAGCATGTATCTATCGTCTTCAGTGGAAACGATGCGTGGGTCTTCAATCCCTCCTTTCCATTCATATTGTAAGAGACTGTCCTGATCGGGATACAGAATGGGTGTCGGATTTTTCTTAAAATGAATACCGTCCTCGCTGATGGCCATTCCCAATCTGGATGTCCCCATGCTGTCTTGCGCTCTGTAAATCAGGTATATTTTATTGTCCTTTACCAAAGCAGTTGGGTTCAAAACATTTTTTTCTTCCCAATGAATGGGTGTGTTGCTGATCGGACAATCAAAGACTTGAGCAGTATCTGGTTTCAAAATTGGATTTGCGCTATCGACTTTCACAAACCCTTCCATGGTCCATGGTTCTTTCGAATCATCTTTGCTCTTGCAAGAAAGGAGCGTCAACGAAAAAAATATTCCAGTCAGAAAGAATGCAATCGGCTTCATGATTATATTTATGATTCTTGCAAATGAAAATAAGATTAATTTTTTGTCTCCTGGTCATCTGTACCATGTCGTGCAAACAGCGTGTGGTAGAAGCAGTTGTAAATAAAGACAGTCTTGCGCACTGTGCAAGTCAGTTGCCTTCTCGCTTTGGAGCTCAAGCATCCGGTGACAGCTCTCCTGTTTCTTCCGGTCAGACCAATCATGCAGGGATGGTATGGATTGAAGGTGGGACTTTTTCAATGGGGGCAAGTGATCAGGAGGGAAGGGTGGACGAGTATCCAGCGCACAAAGTAAAGGTCAAAGGATTTTGGATGGATCCAACAGAGGTAACCAACGCACAGTTTCAACAGTTCGTTGATGCAACAGGGTACATTACAACAGCTGAAAAAGCACCAGATTGGAATGAATTGAAAAAACAATTGCTTCCCGGAACACCTAAACCGGCCGACAGTTTGCTGGTTGCTGCATCGTTGGTTTTTATAAAGCAGCCTGCTGGATCCGGATTGGGTGATCCTAGTATTTGGTGGACCTGGAAAAAAGGTGCCAACTGGAGACATCCGCAAGGTCCTGGTTCTGACATCAAAGGCAAGGACAACTTTCCCGTTGTACATGTATCATGGGATGATGCAATGGCATATTGCAAATGGAGCGGCAAACGTTTGCCAACTGAGGCAGAATGGGAGTTTGCTGCAAAAGGAACAAAAGAGGTAAAGTATCCCTGGGGCAATCAGGATATAGAGGCAGTTCGTCCCAAAGCAAATACCTGGCAGGGCAGTTTCCCCAGTTTCAATACCGGATGGGATGGATTTGACAATGCATCGCCGGTGAAATCTTTTCAGCCAAATGGTTTTGGATTGTACGACATGGCAGGAAATGTGTGGGAATGGTGTGCTGATTGGTACCAGCATGATTATTACAAACAAATTGGAGCATCCCTAGTGGAAAATCCAACCGGTCCAGCCCGTAGCTTTGATCCAGATGAGCCTACAGTCCCTAAAAAAGTTGTACGCGGCGGATCGTTTTTATGCAATGCAAGTTATTGCAAAGGGTACAGGGTGAGTTCAAGGATGAAGACAGCCACAGACACCGGACTCGAACATACCGGATTCAGATGTGCAGCAGATTGATAAAACTGCTGATCAAAGTCACTTTGATTTTATGCTATTTGGTATTTTTTTGTCAGAAATTTTCTGAAGCAAATCCAACTGTTGTGCAATCGTTTTTTTGAGAAAACTGATCTCTGTTTTTTGCTCTTCCACCAGATTTTGAAGCCACAATACATGTTCGTCTTTTGAGGAGTCGCCGTTGGATGAAAGCAGTATTTCATCACCCAGGTTTTCAATGTCGTCTATGCTTACACACAGAAAATCAGCTATTTCTGCGAGGGTGTATTTGTTGATATTGCCTGTTCTTTCAAAATGGGAAATCAAGGTGCGTGTTTTTCCAATGCCCTTGGCCAGATCAAATTGGGTGTAACCTTTAAAGGAACGAATCCTCTTGATTTTATCGCCCAGATGAATTTTTTTCTTTTTCACCCTTGCAATTGAATAAATATTAATTTGTCAAAATGACAAATATTTGTCATTTTGCAATTTCGGTGCACTTCATTTCGCCCGTTTGGGTATTTTTAAGTGTACCAAAGGCTCTGATTAGTAGAACGTTCCGTGAAAGCGGAACGTTTTTTATTTACGGGCAAGGATGATTAAATTTAGAAAAAAGTATTTTGATGAACCTCAAGGTAAATGCCTTTTTGAATTTGTTGGGACTCGCATTGGTCATTGCCGTCAATGCGCTTGCAAATATTTTACCCATCAATGGCTTGAATACAGGGCAGATTTCAGGGTTCTATCCCAATTACTTTGTACCGGCTGGATTTACATTCAGCATATGGGGTATCATTTATATCATGTTGATTGGATTTGTTGTATTTACCATGGCCATTGCCTTTGGAGCGGGTGATGCTGCATCTGAAAAAATCATGCAGGCGATCAGCTTTAATTTTCAGATCACTTGTTTGTTGAATGCCGGTTGGATCCTGGCTTGGCACTACTTGCAGCTTGGCTTCTCATTGGTGATCATGGTAGGCTTGCTGATTTTTTTGTGCAAAATATTTCTACGCATACAAAAGATTGAGAGGCCTTCCAGGGCATCGTATATTTTTTGGTTGCAACAACCATTTGTTGTCTATCTGGCTTGGATTTCTGTTGCCACCATTGCAAATGTTACTGCTTTATTGGTGGGGATAGGATGGCAGGGTGGATTCCTTTCTCCTGCAGTATGGAGCACTTCCATGATCATCATTGGATTCGCATTGGGCAACAATTTCATACTTCGTTATAAACAGTACGGGTATGCTTTTGTGCTCTCCTGGGCATTTTTTGGAATTTATTCCAGTCAGGTCAATGCGTCTGAAATGGTTGGATATACCGCTTTGTTTTCATGCAGTGCCCTCCTAGCACTATCGCTCGTCAGTATGCTTTCTAATCGTTTGAAGTCAAGATGATGCTGTGCTGTTTAGTAATTTTTGAATGGCAGTGAAGGACTGCTGGTCGATGTAATATTCAAAGCTTCTGCCATCAAATGCAGATCTTTTTCTCTCGATGACTTTTTGATCTGTGAGTAAGAGTATACTTAGTTTATCATTCAGTGCATTGATTGCATCACTTCTCAGCCTTTTTTGGATATCAATATTTTTATTGCTGCATCCTAATATATTATTGATATCATTGATTTGCGTCATTTTTTTCAGAATCGAATTTTCAAAGATCAATCGCATCAATCCAATTTCAACTTCTGATAATTTAATTCCTTTGTTTAATTCAGGATCCTGTCTGTTAATTGACTCATTGAAAGTATGTTTTAATCGGTCCTTTTTATGCTTATTGTATTTGATGAAGAAAAAAATATTCAGTGAACCAAGTACGATACACGTAAGTACAAAAACCATCGGGCTTATTCCATTCTTTCCCGTTTGCTTTGTTTTTTCTAATGGGCTATAAACAGGGAAGCCAGCTTTTTTCAAATCTGATTTATGAATAATTACTGAGTCGTATTCATAATTTGAATTCGAAAAGTACAGTGCTGAGTCCAGCCAAAATGAATATTGCCACTTTAAATGGTTGCTATTCGATTTAGCTAAAATTCTAAACAGATTGTTTTCAACTTGCTCAGAAAGGGTATAGTATTCGTTATGGGTGAAGTCAGCAAGTTTATTGAATGTGGTTATTGTTCCCCAGGGGGTTTGTCCGAAAAAACCTGCAATGTTGATTTGGTATTTACCCATTTCAACCACTTCCCCTTGTTCGATATCCAAACAATACATCATTGATATTGAACTGCTGTCTACAACTCCTTCTTTTAATGAAGCATCGTGCAATTTGCCCTCACCATTGAAGTATAATTTTTTAGTTGAAGTATCAATAAAAAATAGCTCGTTCGGTTCTCTTAACCAGGGGATGGATGTATTGAGTAATTTGGCTTTCCATTCCTTTGCAGAGAAATTATATTTTCTCAAGTTGCCGTTGTGCAGCCAGAAGCCAGTTCCTCCGTATGAGTAGATTGAGCTGTCGACAGAGAAAAAAAGGGAAAGGAAGTTGTAAGCAGTGAATATGGTTGAATCAATTCTTTTCCATTCCCCCCATTCTGCATCCCCAATCCATTGATAAATCCTACCTGTGCCAATATGGTTTAAAAAAAGTCCCTTGTTGTTTTTGGTAATTCCTTGACCGCTGAACTGAAAAGTGGCAGGCAGGTCCTTGATTTTCAGCAATGGAAGTTCATTCACGGAGGGTTGGAAATTAAAAACCAGCACAGGGCCATTGTGTGATAAGATTCTTTTTATGAAAGGAGCAGGCTTTTCCTTTCCATATAACAAAACCGAGTTTATCAAGATCCAAATTAGAAATACTACCCTCATTGAGAGGCCAATATCTTTATTTTTAATCAAACAAAACCGTGAAAACAACATTTTTATGTGTTGTTTTAAACGAATTAAGTAAATCACTAATATGTAAATATTTATATACCACTAATTAATAAATAGTAAATCATAAGC
>JBEGMC010000022.1:0-5050 GCA_041183265.1 Bacteroidota bacterium | reverse complement strand
GTACCGATGGCTACCACAATCCTGTCGAAAAGTGGCAACGCACGATTGATGATATCAACATGCCCCAATGTCAACGGATCAAATGTTCCGGGGAATACACAGATTTTCTGCATGTGCGATTGTTTAGTTATTTGCCTCTCGTCTACCTGAAAGCAAATATAGTACAGCCATTCTTACTGCTACCCCATTTTCAACCTGATCCAAAATAATAGACTGACCGCTGTCGGCCACATCGGAGTCGAGTTCCACACCGCGGTTGATCGGACCGGGATGCATGATGATGATGTCTTTTTGAAGAGATGACAAGAGTGTTTTTGTGATACCGTATGCCCGGTTGTATTCTCGCAATGATGAAAACAGTACCTGATTCTGCCGCTCCAATTGAATCCTCAGTACATTGGCCGCATCACACCATTCCAATGCCTCTTTCACATTGTAGGTTACGTGGATGCCGAAAGCATCTTTCAGGTATTTTGGAATCAAAGTAGGTGGACCCGCAACGGTGACTTCTGCTCCCATTTTGGTAAGCAGGTAAATATTGCTCAAGGCAACCCTCGAATGCATGATATCACCAATGATGGCAATCTTCTTGCCTTTGAGTCCGCCTAATTTCTCCTGAATTGAAAATGCATCCAACAGTGCCTGTGTGGGATGTTCATTGATCCCGTCACCTGCATTGACAATGGCCGCAGGGATATGTTCTGCCAGAAAATGTGGAGCACCGGTAGCACTGTGGCGCATGACAACCATGTCAACTTTCATCGACAGAATATTGTTGACCGTGTCCAGCAGGGTTTCACCCTTTGAAACGGAAGATCCGCTGGCTGAAAAATTGATCGTATCAGCACTGAGTCGCTTTTCCGCCAACTCAAAGGATATGCGTGTGCGGGTTGAATTTTCGTAAAACAGGTTCACAATGGTAACATCTCTGAGTGATGGAACCTTTTTAATCGGTCGCTGTAAAACTTCTTTGAATTGTTTTGCTGTATCTAAAATGATTTGAACATCCTTCGGTTGAAGGTCTCTAATGCCAAGCAGATGTTTTGTACTAAGCTGCATTAGGGTGCAAAGCTATTGTTTTATTGTGATTTATTGAATTATTTATTTTACTACACACTTTCATAGAGAATCACCTTTTTTTCATCTCCCCAATACACTTTTACTTTTTGAGTTACAATGGAGTCGATGGATTTTCCCACAAAATCAGGATGAATGGGCAATTCCCTGCTGAATTTTCTGTCAACCAATATACAGAGTTCGACTTTTTTTGCCCTGCCATGATCCAACAACGCATCCATTGCAGCCCGGATGGTTCTGCCGGTATACAGAACATCATCGATCAAAATGACATTTTTGTTTTCTATCGAAAAAGGCAGATCGGTGATGTTTGGGATGTGTATTTGTCCGCGGAAATCATCTCTGTAGAAAGTAATGTCCAATTTACCATATTGAATATTCACTTCAGGATGAATTTCTTTGATGTATTGATAGATGTAATCACTGATCACAATGCCCCGTGGCTGGATACCGATTAAACAAGTGTCTTCAAATGGAAAGTGATTTTCAATCAACTCATGTGCCAACCTTTGCAGGGTCAGCCTCAGTTGCTTTTCTTCCATGATGGTACTCACTCCTTTCATATAATGCTCAAAGGTATTGAATCTATTCAGCAGATAAAAATGGGTACCTGTAATCTTTCGGTGGTTCAAATGTTTCTTTGACAGTCCTTACACTCAACCACCTGTATAGGTTGATAGCTGATCCTGCCTTGTCATTTGTACCGGATGCTCTTGCTCCACCGAAAGGTTGCTGACCAACCACTGCACCGGTAGGTTTGTCGTTGATGTAAAAATTTCCTGCAGCATGCTTCAATGCTTGGGTTGCTTGTACAACAGCCTTCCTGTCTTGCGAAATGATTGAGCCCGTCAGCGCATAAGGTGATGTTTGATCCACCAGTTTCAATGTATCAGCAAATTTCTTCTCATTGTACACATGAATGGTCAGCACTGGTCCGAATATCTCTTCACACATCGTCGTATACTTTGGATCTGTTGCTTCAATGACGGTAGGTTCAACGAAATAGCCCTTGCTTTTATCGCATTTTCCTCCTACCAAAATTTTCGCCTTGGGTGCTTTCTTTGCACCATCAATATATGATTTGATTTTGTTGAAAGATTTTTCATCAATCACTGCAGAAACAAAGTTTCTGAAATCCTCCACAGATCCCATTTTGAAACTTTTTACACCATCAATCAATTTCTTTTTGACAACATTCGCAAGATTGGATGGAATATAGGCTCTCGAAGCAGCAGAACATTTTTGTCCCTGGAATTCAAAAGCACCTCTCAATAGGGCGGTTACCACCACATCAGGATCGGCAGAGGGATGCACCATCACAAAATCTTTTCCACCGGTTTCACCTACGATTCTTGGATAAGATTTGTACCTGGAAATATTTTCACCGATGGTCTTCCACATCTGATTGAATACACCTGTGGAACCGGTAAAATGTACACCAGCAAAATCAGGATGCTTGAAACAAACCTCACCAAGTGTTGGACCATCCACAAAAATCAGGTTGATAACTCCATCCGGCAAACCGGCTTCCTTCATAACCTTCATAAACATCTGTGCAGAATAGACCTGGGTATTGGCACATTTCCAGACGACCGTGTTTCCACACAACGCTGCAGCAGCAGGAAGATTTGCACCGATGGCAGTAAAATTGAAAGGCGTTACAGCCAATACAAATCCTTCCAGTGGACGATATTCCAGACGGTTGTGTACACCCGGACTCGAAATCGGTTGTTGCTGATATATTTCACTGAGGAAATGCACATTGAACTTTAAAAAATCAATCAATTCGCAGGCGCTGTCAATTTCTGCCTGGAAAACGGTCTTGCTTTGCCCAAGCATGGTTGTCCCGTTCATGTAGGGTCGATACTTACCGGCAATGAGATCTGCTGCTTTGAGAAAAATGGCAGCCCTGCTTTCCCATGGCATGTTTTCCCAATCTTTCTTGGCAGCCAATGCTGCATCAATAGCCATTTTCACATGCTTGGCTTCACCCATGTGAAAGTGACCAAGCAGGTGTTTTGTTTCGTGCGGCGGTCTTATTTCCAATTTCTTGTTGGTTCTAATTTCTTTTGAACCTATGTACATGGGAACATCCACCCTGGTTGATTTCAATTCCTTCAACACTTCCTTCAATCTTGTTTTCTCTGCAGATCCTTGTGTATAAGATAAAACAGGTTCATTGGCTGGCAAAGGCAAACTGTAATGTCCGTTGTTCATATGATTGGTTTTCTTTAAGAAACATTTTCTTTTTCCATCATCAGAAAAGCTTTGATGAATCCATCCAACTCTCCATCCATGACTGGCTGTACATTGCCCACTTCATAATCTGTTCGATGATCTTTGATCATCTTGTATGGATGAAAAACATAGCTTCTGATCTGACTTCCCCACTCAATTTTTTTCTTGGATGCATTGTTGGCATTTTTAAGTGCTTCCCGTTTGCGCATCTCCTCTTCGTACAATTTACTTTTGAGCATTTTCAAAGCCTTCTCCCTGTTCTCTCCCTGTGTTCTTGCTTGCTGACACTCAACGATGATGCCGCTGGGGATATGCTTCAATCGAACCGCTGTTTCCACCTTGTTAACGTTTTGTCCGCCCTTTCCACCTGAACGGTAGAATTCCCATTCAATGTCAGCGGGACTCACTTCTATTTCAATAGAATCATCCACCAAAGGGTAAACATAAACAGATGCAAAAGATGTATGTCGTCTGGCATTGCTGTCGAATGGCGAAATTCTCACCAAACGATGAACGCCGTTTTCAGCCTTTAAAAATCCATATGCGAAGGGTCCGTCGAATTGCAATACAGCAGATTTGATGCCAGCACCATCTCCATCCTGCCAATCAAGTTCTGTGACAGTCCAACCCTGTTTGTCACCGTACATCCTGTACATCCTGACCAACATTTCTGCCCAGTCTTGACTTTCTGTACCACCGGCACCACTGTTGACCTGTAAAACAGCAGGAAGTTCATCTTCAGGCTGGTTCAAGGTGCTCTTGAACTCTGCTTCGTCGAGTGACTGCAACGATTTGTCATATGCTTGCTTCACTTCTTCTTCGGTACACTCGCCTTCCTTCCAAAAATCAAACAGAACGGCGAAATCCTCCACAGCATCGGAAGTGAGTTGGTATAAATTCAGCCAATACTCATTCAGCTTGATATTTTTCAATATCTCAGTAGCACGCTTGTTGTCATCCCAAAATCCAGGAGAAAGTGACTTTTGTTTGTCCTCGTTTACCTTTTGTTGCCTGTTCTCGACGTCAAAGAAACCTCCTCAAGACAGCAACACGGTCTCTCATATCTTTTAAATGCTCGATTGTCATAGGGTACAAAGTTAAATGAAATAACGAACATGGGATAGTCCAAAATTTATGCAACAATTTGGCCTTCAGGTTGTTTTCGTAAGTATGCATGAGCTTTACAACTTCCTGTTCTCCTGGCAACTTTTCCCTGAAATGGGCACCTATCATTCTGCAGATCGACCCAAATCAGGTACTTATAAAATCAGTTATTTGACTGAAGCGTCATCCCTGCAGATTGAATTGAATTGGGTTGGAATGGACAATCATGCGTATAATACCTCTTACTTGGTCACTCCAAACGGAGAGAAGCACGCAGTAGAGAACAACCTCATTTTTGATGAAGCAACTTATCGGTTTCAGGATCATAAAAATTTTACGATTCATTTATTTTCAAACGGAAAAGGTTTCGTTGACATAGCACATGAAATCTTGCACAATGGATACCTGAAAGTCACAGAAACCAAATTCGAAGATGATGGAACACAAACGATAGATATTTCCATTTATCATAAACAATTGAGCGTACTTCCTTATGCTGCTTCTGTTGCTGGTGCAGTCATCAAACCAACAGAAGTTGGCATGATCAAGCACAAGGCATTGGCTGCCATGGAAGAACAAACAGATCTGCAACTCAATCAAATCAGACAGCAAATCGAGCTGCTGGCATCAC
>JBEGMC010000021.1:0-2698 GCA_041183265.1 Bacteroidota bacterium | reverse complement strand
TAATTGGATTTTTTTATGCATATAAACAACCAGTTAAGTACATCGCTAAAATGACATTTGTAGTGGAGGATGCAAAAGGTGGTGGCGGGGGGTTGGCATCATTGGCTGGACAGTTTGGATTCGATATTGGAGGAGGTGGTGGCGGAAGCATTTTTAGTGGTGACAATATTTTGCTTTTCTTGAAAAGTGAAAGTTTAGTGAGAGAAACCCTGTTGACACCTTTTGATGAAAAATCAGGCATGACACTGGCGGATCGATATGCAGAAGTGAACAAAATGAAAGAGGGTTGGAGCAAAAACGAAAAAATAGGTAATGTTCAATTCTTTAAATTCAATTCTGACAACATACCTAGAAAAGAGGACAGTTTATTGCAAGCCATTGAAAGTGGCATCATCAAGACTGAATTAGCCATTGCCCGTCCAGATAAGAAAGCCTCATTCATAGAAGCAAAAACAACCACACTGGACGAAGGCTTTTCAAAATTATTTTTAGATCGATTGGTAAAGATCGCCACTGAGCGATACGTACAATCAAAAATAAAAACCAAAGCAGCCAATGTTGCAATGTTGCAGAGAAAGGCAGATAGTCTCACTGCAGTCTTGAACAACAAGACTTTCAGTGCAGCTGCCTCTCAGCAGACACTGGTCGATGCCAATCCTGCATTGAAAACAAATGCCATTTCCTCTGAGATCAGCACCCGCGATAAAACCATGGCAGCTACCATTTTTGCAGAAGTCGTAAAAAACCTCGAACTATCCAAAACACTATTGAACCAAGAAACACCGGTTATACAGATTGTTGATCAAAGCACTTTTCCTTTGGAAAAAGAAAAAACCAGCAAACTCAAATCACTCATCCTCGGAGGCTTCCTAGCTGGATTTCTAACTATTTTGTACCTTATAGCATCAAAATGGCTGAAAGCTCAGTTAACAGTTAACGGTTAACTGTTAACAGTCAACCGTCAACAACTTACAACTAACCCGAAACACCAAACTCAAAACCCAAAACTGACCTAATGCCCTCTCAAACACCACGAACAGTCAAACTCCTCCAAAAAATTAAAATCGTCCCCCGCTGGCTGATTTTTGTGTTGGATCTGGCTTGTACAATATTCGCCATTTTTATTGCAATTCTAATCGAAAACAGGTTGAGTCTCAGGCTTGTTGATTCTCGTCAGCTGTTGAATGTGATGTTCATCACCGTCATCATCAACACACTTGTATTCTCTTCCATCAAGACCTACAAGGGAATTGTTCGCTACACAGGTTTGCAGGATGCGTTGAGGGTATTTATCACGGTAGCAATTTCCTCACTCACATTGTTTTTGATACAGTTTTTCAATTCAAGTCGGCTGAACGGATTTGTAATTACGGAGACTGAAGTCATCATCTATGCAGTATTCAGTTTTCTGTTCATGCTGGGTTATCGTGTAACTGTAAAACAGGGATTTGAATTGTTACGCAATTACAAGCGTGCAAGAAAAACGGTGGTGATCTATGGCGCGGGTGAGACCGGTACAGCTACCAAGCGAGTGCTTTCTCATGATACTAGAACAGGTTTTAATATCTTGGCTTTTGTAGACGACGACAGAAGAAAAAATAGCAAGTCATTAGACGGAGTACCCATCATTGGGTTTGACCAATTGAAGACTTTGCATGAAACTGTCGGTGTGGATGAATTGATCATTGCATCATTTTCTTTGTCAATCAAAAGAAAGAATGAAGTTGTTGACTTTTGCCTTGATCATGAGATTGGAGTTTTGAGTGTTCCTCCATACAGTCAATGGTCTGGAGGAAGTTTTACATCAAAACAATTGAAGACCATAAAAATTGAGGAGTTATTGGAAAGGGATCAAATCGAAATACACAACGAAGAGATCAGAAAAAATGTTAAGGGTAAACGTATTTTGGTCACAGGAGCGGCTGGCTCCATTGGTTCAGAGATTGTGCGTCAATTGATCGCGTACAGTCCTGAAATGATCATTCTTTGCGATCAAGCAGAGACACCTTTGCATGACCTTGATTTGCAGATAAAAGAATCCACAGCAAATGTGCAGTGTATTCCTTACCTAGCCAGTGTAAACCATGCCCCAAGGATGGAAGCCTTGTTTGCCAAATTTAAACCGCACCATGTATATCATGCAGCTGCATACAAGCATGTGCCCATGATGGAGTTCAATCCTGTGGAGGCCGTAAAAGTAAATGTGCTTGGCACCAAATTAATCGCAGATTTATCTATTAAATACGAGGTGGCCCGCTTTGTAATGGTATCAACAGATAAGGCTGTGAATCCGACCAATGTGATGGGAGCATCCAAGCGATTGGCAGAGATGTATGTACAGGCATTGTCATCTACCAACAGATATTATACTAAGTTTATTACAACTCGTTTTGGGAACGTATTGGGCTCAAATGGCTCTGTAATACTTCGCTTCAAAGATCAAATTGAAAAAGGCGGGCCCGTTACCGTTACCCATCCCAATATCACCCGTTATTTCATGACCATACCCGAGGCCTGTCAGTTGGTTCTGGAAGCAGGAAGTATGGGCAACGGGGGAGAGGTGTTTGTATTCGATATGGGCAGTCCGGTAAAAATTGCAGACCTCGCCAAGAAGATGATTCGCTTGTATGGTTTGGTGCCGAATATTGATGTAGCAATTACTTATTCAGGTTTAAGGCCAGGTGAAAAATTATATGAA
>JBEGMC010000020.1:0-14248 GCA_041183265.1 Bacteroidota bacterium | reverse complement strand
TCTGATCTGTGAAAACCATTTATCGAATCGATCCTCTGCATCTCCACCCTCTTTGTATTTCCAATGTGCGGCCAATCCTTTTTCTGCGATCTCGTTCATGCGCTTGGAGCGGATTTGGACTTCCACCCATTTTCCCTGCGGACCCATAACGGTTGTATGCAAAGCCTCGTATCCGTTTGATTTGGGATTGCTCAGCCAGTCCCTCAACCGTTCCGGAGATGGATTGTACATGTCGGTGATGATGGAATATACCTTCCAACAACTCTCTTTTTCTCTTTCCTGTGCTGAATCGATGATGATCCTGATGGCAAACAAATCGTACACTTCTTCGAAAGCCACATTTTTCTTCTTCATCTTGTTCCAAATCGAGTGGATGGATTTGGGTCTGCCGTATATTTCATACACAAATCCGATGCCGTCAAGTTTCTCTCTTACGGGCTTGATGAATTCATTGATATAACGCGATCTTTCTCTTTTGGTCTCTGCTAATTTTTGGGCAACTTCCCTGTAATGATCCGGCTCCATGTACTTCATGGCCAGATCCTCCATTTCTGTTTTGATATTGTAGAGTCCCATGCGATGCGCCAACGGTGCATAGACGTAAACAGTTTCAGAAGAAACCTTCAACTGTTTCTCCCTTTTCATGCTTTCGAGCGTTCGCATGTTGTGCAAACGATCTGCCAACTTGATAAGGATCACCCTTGGGTCGTCTGTGAGGGTGAGCAAGATTTTTTTGAAATTTTCCGCCTGTTGGGAAGTATTGTTGTCAACCACCGTGGCGATCTTGGTGAGTCCATCGATGATCTTTGTCATTTCAGACCCAAATTCCCGCTGAATATCATCCAGGCTTATATCGGTGTCTTCCACCGTGTCATGCAACAAGGCGCAGATGGTGGACCTCACACCCAATCCAATTTCATCCACACAAATCATCGCAACAGCAAGGGGGTGGAAAATATAAGGCTCCCCGCTTTTTCTACGCATGGTTTTATGGGCCTCCACTGCCATTTCAAAGGCTGTTCTTACCAGCGTCTTATCACCCGTTTTCAATTTGGGTTTGAGCGCCCGAAGCAAAGCCCTGTAACGGCGCACAATTTCCTTTTTCTCGTCCTCTTCGCTCAGCGCGTAGGGAGCAACAACCATATCTTGTTCAACCAAATTCATGCCACTCAAATTTACTGAAAAAGGCTGTGAATGCCTTTTAATTCCCTCAAAAAGGGTTACCTTTGCACCCCAGTTGAAAAGAGCAGCTGCAAGCTTAACAATTTGCGGGTGTGGTGAAATTGGTAGACACGCCAGACTTAGGATCTGGTGCCGCGAGGCTTGGGGGTTCGAGTCCCTCCACCCGCACTCTTTTCTCAAATTAAATTGAACATGGCAACTATCAGCAGAGAGCAAATTGCTCCACTTCACGAAAGAATCAAGGTAACCGTATCTCCGGCAGATTACAACCCAGCATACGAGGCAGCTCTCAAGAAATACGCAAAAAATGCGAACATCCCTGGATTCAGAAAGGGCATGGTACCGACAGGCGTTGTAAAAAAGATGTACGGTGCAGCCGTATTCACGGAAGAAGTATTGCGCAACATTGAAAACGAATTGATGCAGTATCTGCAAACGGAAAATATTGCCTATCTGGGACAGCCACTTCCTGAAGACAACAACGATCCTGCACAAATCAACCACGCAGAACCGAAAGATTATACATTCTCGTTTGAACTGGGGTTGAAGCCGAATTTTACCATTCCGGATTTAGCCAAAGCCAAAACCACTTTGAGTCTGGTTGAAACGACCGAAGAAATGGTGAATGAAGAGGTTGAAAGACTTCGCCAGCGCCTGGGAAAAATGACTGAACCCGAAGCAGTTTCAAATGAAGAAGATATCCTCAATGTTGCATTTCAAAAGTCAGATGCCAAGGGTGTAGTTGAAGAAGGGACTGAAAAGAAGGAAAATTCATTGCTGTTGAAATACTTTTCTGCCGCCACCCAAAAAGAACTGATGGGCAAGAAAAAAGATGAACAAATCATCTTGCAGGTGGGTAAGGCATTTGAGGACAAAGAAAGAGATTGGCTTGCAAAGGACCTCGGACTGGACAAGGACAACAAAGATGATCTGAAGCAATATTTTGTAATGCAGATTACCAAAATTGGATTTGTTGAAAAAAGAGCATTGGATGAAGCTTTCTTCAAAGAAGCAATGCCTGCCAAAGAAATCAAAACGGAAGAGGATTTCAGATCTGAAATCAAATCACAAATAGAAGGCTATTGGAAACACCAGGCGCAACATATGTTGGAACATGAAATCTTCCACCTCCTTTCAGAGGAAACCAAGATGGACTTCCCTGAAGATTTTCTGAAAAAATGGTTGCTGAAAAGCGGCGAAAAAGAACAGACACCCGAAGCGATTGAAAAAGACTTCCCCAATTTCTTAAACCAACTGCGCTGGACACTGGTAAGCAATGAAATTGGCACGCAACAGTCATTGCAAGTCAGCAGAGAGGAAATCATGGACAGTCTCCGTCAGCAACTCATGGGGTATTTTGGATCGATGAATCTTGGTGGAAACCTGGACTGGCTGGACAGTTATGTTGAGCGAATGATGGGTGACAAACAACAGGTTGAGAGCGCCTACCAAAGAGTATTCAGCTCCAAGGTCCTTGCCTGGGCTGCATCTCAAGCCAAGCCCACAGAGAAAAAACTTACTGCGGAAGAATTCCAAAAGCTTTCAGAAAAACACCAACATTGATTCACTGATCTCAGCGAACACTGTTAGGGGTTTACTAAAAAACAAAAAATAAGCTGGACAAATTGTCCGCTTTGAATCCAGGCATGCTATTTGGACTGTAATTGTATTAATTTGCCCATCATAAATCCCGTAAATCATGAATCTCGGAAAGGAATTTGAAAAGTTTGCCATCAAGGAGAGGGGAATTTCCAGCAATACACTGCATGGATATACCAACCACATGGTTACCAACCTTACTCCAAACATCATTGAGGAGAGACCCATGAACATTGCAGTAATGGATGTATACAGCAGGCTGATGATGGACAGAATCATTTTCTTAGGCTATCCCATCACAGATGAGGTTGCCAATATCATCACTGCACAATTACTGTTCCTTGACAGTACAGACCGCACAAGAGATATTCAAATGTACATCAACAGTCCGGGTGGATCTGTATACTCCGGACTCGGAGTGTACGACACCATGCAATATGTGACTCCAGATGTATCCACCATTTGCATCGGAGTGGCTGCCAGCATGGCGGCAGTGTTGATGTGTGCTGGAACCGCAGGCAAGAGAACAGCCCTGAAACATTCCCGTATCATGATGCATCAGCCAAGTGCGGGTGCAGGCGGACAGGCAAGCGATATTGAAATCACCGTCTCACAGGTCAGAAAATTAAAGCACGAACTCTATGAAGTGGTAGCACAACACAGCGGACAACCGGTAGATAGAATTGCCAAAGATTTCGACAGAGATTTTTGGATGACCGCTCAAGAGGCAAAGGAATACGGACTGGTGGATGAGGTACTCCTGCTCAATCCAAAAAAGAAGAAAGCGTAAAAGAGAAGAAAATGAACAAGTACAATACAATCAGACTCGACGAAGAACATGAACCGACAGAAAATGGAAACATGATGGAAAACATGTTGTCTGTTGCCAAGTTCGATAAGAAATTCATCGAACAGAGAAAGGTATTTCTCTGGGGGGTGGTGGATGACAAATCCGCCAAGGATATCACAGCACGCCTGATGTACCTGGATGCAGTGGATCCGGGCAAAGAAATCAAGTTCTACATCAACTCACCCGGCGGTGTTGTTACGAGCGGTATGGTCATTTACGATACCATGCAAATGATCAAATCACCTGTTTCAACCATCTGCATGGGCATGGCAGCATCCATGGGATCCATTTTGTTGAGTGGCGGTAAAAAAGGAAAAAGATACATCTATCCCCACGGCGAAGTGATGATTCATCAGCCTTCAGGGGGCGGACAAGGCACATCTGCTGATCTTGAAATCATGGCAGAACAAATCAGAAAAATAAAAGCGCTGGGAGCAAAAATTCTTGCGGAGAACTGTGGAC
Source organism: Bacteroidota bacterium (assembly GCA_041183265.1). Classification (GTDB taxonomy): domain Bacteria; phylum Bacteroidota; class Bacteroidia; order Chitinophagales; family Chitinophagaceae; genus Pollutibacter. The sequence continues at coordinate 10,155 of JBEGMC010000020.1, read as the reverse complement.
AAACATTCGACAAAGTCATGAAAGACTTTGACAGAGATTATTGGATGAATGCAGAAGAATCCGTGAAATATGGTATTGTCGATGGAGTGGTGAAATCAATCTAACAAGTACAAACCAACATATGGCCAAGACTACATTGCATTGTTCATTCTGCGGCAAAAACCGTGATGAGGTGAAAATCCTGATTGCAGGCCAGGAAGGTCATATTTGCGAATCCTGTGTAGACCATGCAAAAGAAATTGTTTTCCAGGAAGTAGAATCAAAAAAAGACAGCAAATCCGGTTTCAAACTCACTGTAAAAAAACCCATCGAACTGAAAAATCATCTCGATGAATATGTAATCGGTCAGGATGAAGCAAAAAAAATACTCGCTGTAGCTGTTTACAATCATTACAAACGACTGAACCAACCCGCAGGAAATACAGGCAAACAAAGCAAAAAGGGTGAAAACAATGATGAAGTTGAAATTGAAAAAAGCAATGTCATCATGGTTGGTGAAACTGGAACAGGAAAAACCCTGCTTGCCAAAACCATTGCAAAACTCTTGAATGTTCCTTTTGCCATTGTCGACGCCACTGTTTTTACAGAGGCAGGTTATGTAGGAGAAGATGTTGAAAGCATCCTGACGAGATTATTGCAAGTTTGCAATTACGATGTGACTGCAGCAGAAAGTGGCATTGTCTACATCGATGAGATTGATAAAATTGCAAGAAAAACAGATAACCCATCTATTACAAGAGACGTAAGCGGAGAGGGTGTCCAACAGGGACTCCTCAAATTATTGGAGGGCACCGATGTGCTGGTTCCCCCTCAAGGCGGAAGAAAACACCCCGATCAAAAACTCATCAAAATCAATACCCAAAACATCCTTTTCATTTGCGGAGGTGCGTTTGATGGAATCGATAAAGTCATTGCAAGAAGGGTCAACACCAATGCCATTGGCTTCAATGTCAACAAGTCGGTTCAGGAGGAAATGAAAAACAATCTGCTGAAATTTGTAAATGCACAAGACCTTAAATCATTTGGATTGATCCCTGAACTCTTGGGAAGATTGCCTATAGTCACTTACCTGGATCCGCTTGATAAAGCAACGTTAAAATCAATTCTTACTGCACCCAAAAACGCATTGATCAAACAATACAGAAAGTTATTTGAGCTGGAGGGAATTGATCTGAAAATAGAAGAAGAGGTGTTGGAGTTCATGGTCGACAAAGCAATGGAATATAAACTGGGTGCACGCGGACTCCGATCCATTTGTGAAACGATGCTGACAGACGCCATGTTTGAATTGCCCTCTTCCAATAAAAAGGAATTTACCCTTTCCTTGGCATACGCAACCAAGAAATTTGAACATGCAAAAATGAATGTTCTGAAAGTTGCTTGATCATGAAAGAACTGGTTGAGCAATTGATGCAAGAAGTGGAACTAACCGAAAAGCAGGCAATCCAATCCATCCATTTCATCAAAGAGTTTGCAAAAAAGAAGCTTCCTGTTTTCTCCAAAGCGATCGATAAACTGTTCGATAAACACGGACCCAAACAGGAAGATGATTTTCTGGATTAAATTCCGAAATCAATGTAAGGCGCTGCTTTCATCACTTCACTTTCAAGCAGGCTTCCAATCTTTAGCAATTCCTCGACACCGTTGATTGATCCATGCATGTTGATATATGCCAATACTGATTTAGCAAAAAGATGGCCGATATAGGGGTGCCGCCTGAACTCCTGATAAGTCGCTTTGTTGATTTGAATTTTGATGGGCGCATATCCATTTTTAATTTTTAAACGACTCCTCAGCTTTAAAAAATTACTGTCAGCCAATCCATAGACCTCTTTCAGCTGATCAACGGAGATGTATCCCCCCAGCCGTTCTCTGTATTTTACAATGCGTGCGGATAATTTTTCACCTATTCCAGGCAATCTCTCCAATGAGGCACTGTCAGCAGTATTGAGATCCAATACCTCCAACAATCCTTTTGATTGTTTTTTACCAACCACATTATATGGTGTTGGCTGAAACCTCGCATGCTTGAATCCCACTGATCCATTTTGTTGAGTCGCTTTTCCCTTCAATATGATTTTCTCCATGCTATCCAGCTGCACAATAGAAAAATTCAAGGGCTCCAGCGGATCTGGTTCCCCCGCGAAAAATGTTGGCAATATCCACAACAAAGCGAGTAGACAACCCATGATGTAAATGCCGAGCCTTTCTTTCTTTGAAAAATAAATCCAATTGCTCACAAATTTTCTCACTTGCATGGAGCAAACATCCTGGATTTCAGATCAATAACCAGGATAAAACAAACGCCATTACGCGTTATTATTCACATGAATTTTCAATCCATCGTAAGCAAAAAACATACCCTTGGGCAATTCTTTTGATGTTTCATGGTGAAATCCCATTTGATGACTGATATGGGTAAAATAGGTCTGTCGTGGATTCAAAACCGATGCCATTTCAATGGCTTCATCCAGGGTAAAATGCGACAAATGCTTTTCCTTCCGAAGTGCATTCAAGACCAATACATCACTACCCTCAATGGCTTTTCTCGCTGCGTCATCAATAAAATTGGCATCCGTAACATAGGTGAAATTGCCCATCCTGAATGCTGTCACATCCATGTTCATGTGCTTGACAGAGAAAGGCTGAAATGTCAAATCACCGATCTGAAATGCCTTGTCATGGATGCAATGCAAATCGATTTCCGGAATACCTGGATATTTTAATTCCGCAAATGCATAATAAAAATCACGTCGAAGTGCTTCGGATGTCTCCTGATTCGCAAAGATGGGGATGGACTTTTTTGAGAAAAAATTGAATGCACGGATATCGTCCAGTCCCGCAATATGGTCTTTGTGTGAATGGGTAAAAAGAACAGCATCAATGTGCTCAACACCAGATCGCAGCATTTGTGTTCTGAAATCAGGAGTGGTGTCAATCACAACAGTGGTGCTTGGTGATTTGATGAGGATGCTGCTTCGCAATCGTTTGTCTTTGGCATCTCCAGATCTGCATACCGGACATTTGCATGCAATCATGGGTACTCCCCCACTTGTTCCTGTTCCTAAAAACTCAATTGTGATTGACAAAATGAATTGAATTGACGAGAGCAAAAATTATGCAGCATGAGAATCCAATGCAGTCCCTGCTGTAACTTCTTCAAATATCTTCCTGCTCTCTTCAGTCAGCTGGTCGACATTCACCTGCAGCGTTCCAATCAAATCAATCAATGTGTTGATTCTCCCTTCGGTTTGAAGAAATTTATTCAGCACGACGACCTTCTTTGATTCAAGTATGCAGTAACCACTTTGAAAAGTTCCGCGTTCGTATCTGAGAATATATCCCGCTTCGTCAACAATCTTTTCAAGCTTCTCAAGTGTCGATGGGGTGAACTTCAATTTCATAACACTCATTTGTACAAATCTACTGAATGCCTGAAGTTTTTTAATTGACCCAAATCAGTAATTGTGAACATTTTAGGACTTGAATGTGAATAAGAAAAATTCATTTATCTGTTGCTCAACCGTATAGTAGGAACAATCATTTCCTCCATGGAAATGCCTCCATGCTGAAAACTGTTTTTGTAAAGCTGTACGAAATGATTGTAGTGATTGGGATAACAAAAGTAATCTTGCTTGCCGGCAAAAATGAATGATGAACTGATGTTAGGTCTGGGAAGTCCCGCAAGCAGAGGATCTTTGAATGAAAGCACCTGCCGCAGATCAACATCTAAATTCTTTGCATTTTTATACCGAAGGTTGTTGGTGGTTTCTTTATCGGCCAGGACTTTGACGGGATGTTTGACCTGGATGCTGCCATGGTCGGTGGACAACACCAATTGGCAATTTTTTTGTGAAAGCTTCTTGATCAATTGAAACAGGGGTGTATGAGTAAACCATGACTTTGTGAGACTTCTGTATGCTTTTTCATCTGATGCAAGCTCCTTGATGACTTCCATATCTGTTCTGGCATGACTGATCATGTCAACAAAATTGTATACAACAATGGTAAGGTCATCATTCAACATTCCTGCTGCCTGGTCAGATAGTTTAACCGCATCTGCGTTGGTCAAAATTTTATGATAGGCAAATCGAATATCTGACCGGCCCAATGCCTGGAGTTGTGCCTTGAAAAACAATTCTTCATGGTTGTTCTTCCCATCTTCATCATTGTCTTTCTTCCATAGTTCAGGAAAACGCTTTTCCATCTCACTGGGTAGGCGTCCGGAAAAGATAGCATTTCGGCAATAATGTGTGGTGGTAGGAAGAATTGAAAAAAAACACTCTTCTTCCTCAATCTTCAGAAAGGCTGATATCAGGGGTTCAATTGCCTTCCACTGATCGTATCGAAAATTATCGATCAGTATCCAAACCAAGGGTTTTTCTCTGGAAATATGGGGAAGGATTTTTTTTGAAAAATATTGATGGCTTAAGACGGGCGCATCCTCATCGGGTTGATTGATCCAGGATGTATAATTTCTGGAGATGAATTTGAAAAAGGCAGTATTCGCCTCTCGCTTCTGATCCAACAATACTTCGCTCATTTCAGTGGTATCACTTTTCTCCATTTCAAGTTCCCAAAACACCAGTTGACGGTATACTTCTATCCAGTTCTTGAAAGTGGGAGCCTCGCTCAATGCATCAAACATGCTGCGGAACTGTTGTTGGTAATTGGAAACAATGGATGCTGTGATCAGCCTTTTATTATCCAGGTTTTTTTTAAGTGTCAGCAATACCTGGTTGGGATTGACAGGTTTGATGAGGTAATCGGTGATTTGTGCTCCGATGGCTTCCTCCATCAGGCTTTCCGTCTCGTTTTTTGTCACCAAAACCACCGGGACATGTGGATGCAATCGCTTGATTCTTTGGAGCGTTTCGAGTCCGCTCATTCCCGGCATCGATTCATCCAGCAGGATCAATTCAACTGATTGCTTTTGCAGATATTCCAGCGCATCAAATCCATTGGTCATGCAAACAACCCTGTAGCCTTTCATCTCCAGGAAAAGCTTGTGTGCCTCCAGGATTTCAATTTCATCATCCACCCATAAAACGCTGGCGTGAGACATGCAATTATTTTTGAGAAAAAAACAACAAAAGAATTGAATAAAGTTAATGAAACGAACAACAGGTAAGTACCTTTGCGCCATCGTTTTGGAAAATTAACAAACCAGCACATGGGATTCAGAAAATTTATCAATGATCCAGTACATGGATTCATCACCATCAACGATGCGTTGATTTATGAAATCATTTCACATCCTTGGGTGCAGCGGTTGAGAAGAATCAACCAAATGGCCATGTCTTACCTGGTCTATCCTGGTGCTGTTCATTCCAGGCTTCACCATGCACTGGGAGCCTATCATTTGATGGGTAGCGCCTTGCATGAACTCAGGCAAAAAGGAATTGCGATATCAGATGAGGAAGAGCAGGCAGCGAAAATTGCCATCCTGCTGCACGATGCGGGTCACGGTCCCTTTTCACATGCATTGGAGTCGATCCTTGTAAAAGACCTGGAACACGAAGCCCTTTCGCTGATGATCATGCATGCACTCAATGAAAAATTCAACGGAAAGCTGAAGATGGCGATTGATATTTTTACGGGCGTTTATCACAAGAAATTTTTACATCAATTGATCAGCGGACAGTTGGATGTGGATCGAATGGACTACCTCACAAGGGATAGTTTTTTTACCGGTGTGATTGAAGGAAGTGTCGGATGTGACCGGATTTTAAAAATGCTGACTGTCCACGACGGCTCTCTTATGGTCGAAGAAAAAGGCATCTACTCCATTGAAAATTTTTTGGTGGCCAGGAGGCTGATGTATTGGCAGGTTTACCAACACAAAACTGTGCTCAGCGCTGAGATGACACTTGTGAAAATTCTTGAGCGCGCCGTTTGGTTATTTCAAAATGGTGACAAAGCCGTTGTTAGTTCAAACGGTCTAGGGAATATACTTTTTGATAAAAAAAATCAAATTGACAAGAACTATCTTGAAACCTTCTGTTCGCTGGATGACAGTGATGTGATGAGCGAAATCAAAAAATGGAAAAACCATCCGGACAGGGTCATTTCATTGTTGTCTTCAGCCATCCTCGACAGAAATCTGCTCAAATTGCGTATACAGAATGAGCCAATTGCTGCAGAAGAAGTTGCTGAAAAAAGAGAGCAAACTGCTCATGCATTGGGACTGAGCCTGGAGGATACCACTTTTCTGGTATTCACCGGTGTTGCAGAAAACAGCCTATACAATCCGCATGACGAAAAAATCAATATTCTCTACAAAGACGGGACAGTCAGAGATATTTCACAAGTGGACTCACCGTTGATTCATCAGCACATTTCACAACCCGTAAAAAAATTTTACATTTCTTGTAACAAAACGCAAAAATTTCAGTCTTAGGTTTGCATACCTTCCGAACGACACCTCCAGTTTCAATTAAAAAAGCATCGAAATCATGAAGTTCACGGCATTGCAAATTGCGACACATATCAGCGGAAGCATCGAAGGAAACGAACATGTATCTGTCAGCCGATTTTCCAAAATAGAAGAAGGAAAAGAAGGTGACATCAGTTTTCTGGCCAACCCTAAGTACGAAGACCACCTCTATACCACCAAAGCTTCCATTGTACTTGTTTCAAATGTGTTGGAGTTGAAAGAGCATGTTCAACCGACACTGATCAGGGTCAGCGATCCATACGCAAGTTTTGCAAAACTGATGCGTTATTATCAAAGCCTGCTCTCCACCCATCTTACAGGCATTGAACAGCCCTCCTTCATCCATCCCTCTGCCAAAATTGGAAAAGATGTTTACATCGCGGCTTTTACCTATGTGGGAGAAAACGCAGTGATCGGCGACAATGTAAAATTGTATCCTCATACATATCTGGGAAATGGCGTGACCATTGGAAATGATACAACCCTCTATGCAGGAGTAAAAATATACCACCACTGCACCATCGGAAATCATGTACTGATACATGCAGGTACTGTGATCGGCAGCGATGGATTTGGATTTGCCCCCCAATCAAATGGAATTTACAAGAAAGTCCCCCAACTGGGCAATGTTGTTGTGGAGGACTATGTTGAAATAGGTGCAAATGTTTGCATTGACAGGGCAACGATGGGATCCACGACCATAAAAATGGGCACCAAGTTGGACAACCTGGTACAAATTGCTCACAATGTCGAAGTCGGACAAAATACCGTTGTTGCCGCGCAGGCTGGCATCAGCGGCAGTACAAAAATTGGAAACAATGTAACCATTGGCGGACAAGCAGGCATTGTTGGACACATCCACATTGCGGAGGGAGCAAAAATCAATGGACAGAGTGGTGTCTCCAAAAGCATACGTGAGAAGGACACCATCGTTACAGGTTCTCCCGCATTTGATTTTAGTTCAGCCATGCGATCACAGGCCCTTTTCAGAAAACTTCCCGATTTGGATCGCAAGATCAAGGAGTTGGAAAATCTAATGGAAATACTGATCAAAGAGAAAGAGGAACTTTCTTCATAATTATTGATATTCAGTATTTTACATCAAAAGTGCACCTTGATAAAATGATTTATCTTTGCAGCACAAAAACCTGCAATCGTGAAAGATTTCAATCCTAACAAGCAGCACACTCTTCAACAACCTGCAAATATTTCCGGAACCGGACTCCATACGGGGGCCATGGTTAACATGACATTGAGGCCTGCTGATCCCGGATTCGGATTCCAATTCAAAAGAATGGATCTGCAAGACCAGCCCATCATCAAGGCTGATTGTGATCTTGTGGTGGAAACAACCAGAGGAACCACCCTCGAATCAAATGGTGCCAGAATCAGCACGGTTGAACATATCCTCGCTGCGCTGGTAGGCATGGGGGTTGACAACTGCCTGATTGAAGTAGACGGACCAGAAGTGCCCATCATGGATGGAAGTGCCATTCAATTTGTCGAATCCATCGAAAAGGCAGGAGTTGCCGAACAGGAAGCCGCCAAAGATTGGTATACCATTGATACCAACATCATACACTATGATGAGGAAAGAGGAGTAGAACTCAAAGCAACGCCGGCAGTCGACTACCACATTACCACATTGATTGATTTCAACAGCGAAGTGCTGGGAACACAACATGCCTCCTTGAAAAAAATGAGCGATTTCAAGGAGCAGATCGCCTCCAGCAGAACATTTTGTTTTTTACATGAGCTGGAAGCATTGATTGCCAACAACCTGATCAAAGGAGGGGACATCAACAACGCCATCGTTGTTGTTGAAAAACCCCTGACCGAAGAAGTAAAAAATAAATTAGGCAAGGCTTTCAAAAATGTTGACTTCGATATAAACAGCCAAGTGTACCTGAACAACCTGGAACTCCGACACAGCAATGAACCGGCAAGACACAAATTGTTGGACATTGTGGGTGATCTGGCACTGGTTGGCTATCCGTTCAAGGCACATATCATTGCGAGCAGACCTGGGCATTTTTCAAATGTGGAGTTGGCCAAAAAAATCAAGCAACAGATCAAAAAGAATAAATCGCTCAAGAACATTCCTTCCTATGACCCCAACCTGCCTCCCCTTTACAATACACCCGACATCGAAAAAAAATTGCCTCACAGGTATCCTTTCCTGTTGGTGGACAAAATCATAGAACTTTCAGACAACCATATCGTAGGTGTGAAAAATGTTACAGCAAATGAACCCTTTTTCGCAGGACACTTCCCCGGCAATCCCATCATGCCAGGCGTTTTGCAGATAGAGGCACTGGCCCAAGCAGGAGGAATTCTTGCCATCAACTGTCTGCCTCCGGGTGACTATGACACCTATTTTTTGAAAATCGACAATTGCAAATTCAAAATGAAAGTAGTGCCAGGCGATACATTGCTGTTGAAACTGGAATTACTGGGTCCCATCCGCAGAGGAATTTGCGAGATGATCGGTACTGTTTTTGTAGGAAATAAAATTGCTGCAGAGGCTTACCTCATGGCACAATTGGTTAAACGAGAGCAAGCATAACATTTTTACATGATTCATCCCCAAACCGTCGTTCATCCCAACGCCAAAATTGGCAAGCATGTCAAGATCGACGCATTTACAACAATAGAGGAAGATGTAGTCATTGGAGACAATTGCTGGATCGGAAGCAATGTAACGATCATGAATGGTGCAAGAATTGGAAGCCATTGCCAGATATTTCATGGTGCCATCATTTCTGCTCCTCCTGCAGATTTGAAATTCAATGGAGAAAAAACAACTGCTGAAATAGGAGACCACACCATTATCCGGGAGTTTGTATCCATTCACAGAGGTACAACTGAAAAGATGAAAACTGTGATTGGTGAGCATTGCCTGATCATGGCATACTCACATGTGGCACACGATTGCATCATTGGCAAGCACTGTGTGATCAGCAACAGCACCCAATTGGCCGGACATGTTACGGTGGGTGACCATGTCATCATCTCAGGCATGTGTGGCGTCAACCAATTTGTGAGGATCGGTGACCATGCCTACATTGGTGCCTTCACCATGGTCAGGAAAGATGTTCCGCCATTTGTGAGAGCTGGCAACAATCCTGCAACCTTTTCAGGTGTCAACGCTGTTGGATTGAGAAGAAGAGGATATACATCCGAGACCATCAATCAAATCATGGATGTATTCCGCATCCTTTACAACAGCAACCTCAATGTTACGCAGGCATTGGAAAAACTGGAGAACCAGGCTTCCGTTTCATCGATAACATTGGACATGGTTTCATTTATCAGGGATAGCAAACGAGGTATCATCCGGGGAAGCGCTAAATCAAAATCAGATGGAGATTCAGGTGATTGATGCCGGAAAAAGATTCAACAGGGATTGGATATTCAGACGTCTTGATGCCAGTTTTTCTGACAACCAACGATATGCCATCACCGGACACAATGGTGCAGGAAAATCTACTTTGCTCCAGTGCATTGCCGGATCCACGATGCTTTCAGAGGGAGAAATCATTTTTCATTCGGATGACAAGAAGATCCCTGCAGAAGAAACATTCAGACTTGTCTCCATCTGTGCGCCTTATTTGGAAGTTGTTGAGGAGATGACCGCCATTGAATTCTTTGGCTACCATCAACAATTCAAAACTTTTCAATACCATACAACCATCCCCGACATCATTGATCACATAGGC
>JBEGMC010000019.1:0-18611 GCA_041183265.1 Bacteroidota bacterium | reverse complement strand
ACCCACAACAGCATTGACCGGTTAAGAGACGTTCATAAGAAATCGCATCCAAAGGGCTGATCAAAGTTTTATTTAACAGATTTTTTATTGCGGAAATTCCATTTTTTAAGTAACTTATTTTGGATATTTTTTCCATTGGTTAACATTTAAATATTTGGGTTATGACAGTAAACATTCATGCATTGCACTTTGACGCAGACAGCAAACTATTAGAGCATGTCAACAAAAAAATTTCCAAGTTATCCAGTCACCATGATAAGATCATGACAGTTGATGTTTATTTGAAGCTGGACAATGTGATGCACCAGATCAAGGACAAAATTGCCGAGATCAGGGTCAATATTCCCAAGCGTGCATTGTTTGTGAAACATACCACCAAATCCTTTGAGGAATCATTTGACATGGCGATGGATGCTGTGTTGGTGCAGATCAAAAGAGTCAAGGAAAAACAATATGCATAGAGCTCTTGGGAATTCTTTCTAAAATTCCACCTCAAAATTTTTGCATTTGACAATTTCCGTTACCTTTGCATTCCCCAAAAATTGGGGTAGTTCTTTACATGTCAACTTTTCCTGGTAAATAAGTCAAGATAAGTTTTTCCAATCTGTACAAGCCAGAGTAGCTCAGCTGGTAGAGCAGCTGATTTGTAATCAGCTGGTCGGGGGTTCGAGTCCCTTCTCTGGCTCCATCAGTGGACAGATCATTGGATTGAGAAAAACATAGCGGGCAGGTTCCAGAGCGGCCAAATGGGGCGGACTGTAAATCCGCTGTCTTTCGACTTCAGTGGTTCGAATCCACTCCTGCCCACACCCTTTGGAATGGGTTCGACAACTTTTTACCGGAATCATGCGGGAGTAGCTCAGTTGGTAGAGCGATAGCCTTCCAAGCTATAGGTCGCGGGTTCGAGCCTCGTCTCCCGCTCACAACCGCCAGGCTGTGCGGTCTTCAAATCCTGACTTGCCTTCCGGCAGGAACGGAGGTAGGGGATAATCGCCGTTGTAGCTCAGTGGTAGAGCACTTCCTTGGTAAGGAAGAGGTCGTGAGTTCAATTCTCATCAACGGCTCCATTTACCCTGGAAAAATTCTTTTTTAAATCGTCTCAAAGTCAATAACTTTGCGGCCGCATCAATAGTTAGTAAAAACATAAAAACAGATAACAATGTCTAAAGAGACCTTCAAGCGGGACAAACCCCACGTTAACATTGGTACAATCGGACACGTTGACCATGGTAAGACAACATTAACTGCTGCCATCACAGAGATTCTTTCCAAAAAAGGTCTCGCACAGGCAAAGAAGTATGATGAGATTGACGGTGCACCTGAAGAAAAAGAAAGAGGTATCACCATCAACACAGCACACGTTGAATACGAAACGGCTACTCGTCACTACGCTCACGTTGACTGTCCAGGTCACGCTGACTACGTTAAAAATATGATTACCGGTGCTGCCCAGATGGACGGCGCTATCCTTGTGGTTGCCGCAACTGACGGTCCAATGCCACAAACGAAAGAGCACATCCTGCTTGCTCGTCAGGTTGGTGTACCTCGTATTGTTGTATTCATGAACAAGGTTGACCTTGTTGATGATCCTGAATTGCTCGACCTCGTTGAGATGGAAATCCGCGAAGAGTTGACCAAGAGAGGTTTCGATGGAGACAACACTCCAATCATCAAGGGTTCTGCAACCGGCGCATTGGCTGGTGAAGAAAAGTGGGTTGCCACTGTAAACGAATTGATGGATGCAGTTGACAGCTACGTTCCATTGCCTCCTCGTCCAGTTGATCTCGCATTCTTGATGTCAGTAGAAGACGTATTCACGATCACTGGTCGCGGTACAGTTGCTACTGGTCGTATCGAGCGTGGAAAAATCAAAGTGGGTGAAGGTGTTGAAATCGTAGGTATGCAAGAAGATAAACTTGTTTCCACTGTAACAGGTGTTGAGATGTTCCGCAAACTCCTCGATGAGGGTGAAGCTGGAGACAACGCAGGACTCCTGCTCCGCGGTATCGAGAAAAAAGATATCCGTCGTGGAATGGTTATTTGCAAGCCTGGTTCAATCACTCCGCATACTGAATTCAATGGTGAAGTATACGTGTTGAGCAAGGATGAAGGTGGACGTCACACTCCATTCTTCAACAAATACCGTCCTCAGTTCTATTTCCGTACAACTGACGTAACAGGAGAGTGCGAACTTCCTGCAGGAACTGAGATGGTGATGCCTGGTGATAACATCAACTTGAAAGTGAAGTTGATCCAACCAATCGCCATGGAAAAAGGATTGAAATTCGCGATCCGCGAAGGTGGCCGTACAGTGGGAGCTGGACAGGTTACAGAGATCCTCAAGTAAGACTTGATCGGTTGACCTCATCCGAGTGTTTGACCTCAAAAGTTATATCAACAGCAAAGTACCTGGAGTCTCTCTGGGTACTTTGTTTCTTAAGAACGGGCATAGTTCAATGGTAGAATAGAGGTCTCCAAAACCTTTGATCTGGGTTCGAATCCTAGTGCCCGTGCAAAAAGGAAAACTTTGGGTAACTTTACAGCCCTCGGTTTAAAACCTGAAACAGATGAACAAAATACAAGCATACTTCAAAGACTCTTACAAAGAGCTCATGGAGAAAGTGACCTGGCCCAACTGGCAGCAGTTGCAGCAATCTACCATGATTGTACTCGTTGCAACATTGGTGATCACTGCCATCGTATGGGTATTGGATCTTGGCAGCAGCTCTGCACTTAAATTCGTTTATTCATTGTTTAAGTAATGGAAGAAATAACAACACAACAAGAAACCAAATGGTATGTACTTCGCGTCATCTCCGGCAAGGAGAAGAAGGTGAAGGAGTATTTGGATAAAGACATTGTGCGCAATGGCTGGGATAGAGCAATCAAACAGGTCTTCCTTCCAGTGGAGAAGGTTTATAAGGTGCAAAATGGCAAGAAAGTCATGCGTGAGCGCAACTTCTACCCTGGATATGTGATGATTGAATGTGTAGGGGGGAAGCTGCATGATGACATCATCACTGCCATCAAGAACACCACCAACGTTATTCATTTTCTGGGCAAAGAGAATCCCATTGCGCTGCGCAAGGCGGAGGTCAACAAAATGCTGGGCAAGATCGATGAGATGAGTGATGCGGGTGGAATGACCATGAGCGAGCCTTTCATCATTGGCGAGACCATTAAAATTGTTGATGGACCATTCAATGACTTCAACGGTGTAATCGAAGAAGTGAATGACGAGAAAAAGAAATTGAAAGTCACAGTGAAAATTTTTGGAAGATCAACGCCTGTAGAACTCAACTACATGCAAGTAGAAAAAATTTCATAACGAACAATATTCGCACAAAAAAGGGGAAGCATTTGCTTCCCTTTTTTTGTGCGATACACTTTGTTTAAAACAGTTGTCCTTGTCCGCCTTCTGCAACAGGAGTTGGTGCAGGTGCTTCTGCAACAGGAGCGGGAGCCGCTACCGGTGCTGGTTTTGGTTTGCTTGCTTTTTTAGCAGTCTTTTTCTTTGCAACTTTTTTCACTGCTTTTTTTGCAACTTTTTTGCTTGCTTTTTTCACCACTTTCTTCGGAGCAGATTTTTTGGATGTCTTCTTCGCTGTTTTTTTCTTTGCAATTTTTTTCACAGCTTTCTTCGTCGCTTTCTTCACAGCTTTCTTGGCTGCTTTCTTTGCCGCTTTTTTAGGGGCTGATTTTTTGGCTGCTTTTTTTACTGATTTCTTCTTGGCAGTTTTTTTTGGGGCTGCCTTTTTAGCACTGACTTTTTTCTTGGATTTTTTTGCGGTTGCCATCTTGTTTGAATTTTAGAGCGTTTGTAAAGTGTGTTCAAATTACAGATTAAAGCCGTTCAAAACTTATTGCCTGTTGGTAATTTATCTAGATTTAATCCACCGGTTTTCCTCTTCAACAAAAGGACAGGCGCATGGTCAATCCTATCCCGAAAGGGGTTGAAAGGGATTAAAAAATCCTTGGCAGATTCAAGAATCCGCCATACCTTTGCCGCCCCAATCGAAAGTTCTTTTTTTGAATGGACTTGGGAGTTCTGTCAACAAATGACCGGACGCTATCACCAAAAAAAACAAACATATGGCTAAGGAAATTTCTGGCTATGTAAAGTTGCAGGTCAAAGGCGGTCAAGCCAACCCTGCACCTCCTGTTGGACCCGCACTCGGTTCCAAAGGTGTCAACATCATGGAGTTCTGTAAGCAGTTCAATGCCAGGACGCAAGACAAACCGGGTAAAGTATTACCGGTTGTCATTACAGTTTACTCAGACAAATCTTTTGATTTTATTATCAAGACCCCTCCCGCAGCTGTTCAGTTGCTTGAGGCCAGCAAACTTCAAAGTGGTTCCAAAGAACCCAACCGCTCCAAAGTGGGAAAGGTTACCTGGGCACAGGTTGAGGCGATTGCTAAAGACAAAATGCCTGATCTGAATTGCTTTACGGTTGACAGCGCCATGCGCATGGTAGCCGGAACGGCAAGAAGCATGGGTATTACAGTTGAAGGTAAAGCCCCTTGGGAAAATTAATTGATCACAGCCTAAATCTGAATCAAGATGGGAATCACTAAAAAAAGAAAAGCCGTTGCCGGTAAAGTGGATGACAAAAAAGTTTATTCGCTTGCTGAAGCATCTGGACTCGTAAAACAAGTAAATACAACAAAATTCGATAGTTCGGTTGACCTGCATATCCGTTTGGGTGTTGATCCCAAGAAAGCTGATCAGGCCATCAGGGGAACAGTAACCCTGCCTCACGGAACAGGTAAAACCAAAAAAGTATTGGTGCTTTGCACACCCGATAAAGAAGCTGAAGCTACTGCAGCGGGTGCTGATTTCGTGGGACTCGATGAGTTCATCACCAAGATTGAAGGTGGCTGGACCGACATGGATGTGATTGTGGCAACTCCATCCGTGATGCCAAAAATTGGTAAACTCGGTAAAGTCCTTGGTCCACGCAACCTCATGCCCAACCCCAAAACAGGTACTGTAACCAATGATGTATCTGCAGCGGTGAAGGACGTCAAAGCAGGTAAAGTTGCTTTCAAGGTTGACAAGGCTGGAATTGTACACGCTTCTATCGGTCGCGTGAGTTTCACTCCCGATAAAATTGCTGAAAACAGCATGGAATTGCTGAATGCCATCATCAAAGCAAAACCATCTTCAGCAAAAGGTACCTACCTGAAGAGTGTATTCATGGCAAGTTCCATGAGTCCCTCTATCGCAATTGACACCAAAGTGCTTGTTCATTGATACAAGCCATCATTGTAAATAATTAAAAAGCTTAACATGACTAAGCAAGAAAAAAATGAAGTGATTGATGTACTGAAGGAGAAATTCGGACAGTACAACAATTTCTACATCACCAATACAGAATCACTTTCAGTAGAACAAGTTAGCAGTCTCAGAAGATTTTGTTTTGACAAGAAAGTTGAAATGAAAGTTGCCAAGAACACCCTCATCCGCAAAGCATTGGAATCACTCGATGCGGAGAAATATGCAGGTGTGTACGATGCATTGCACAACGTAACCGCGTTGATGTTTTCTGAAAACCCCAAAGAACCGGCGCTGATCATCAGTTCTTTCCGCAAGCAAGGAAACGTTGAAAGGCCTGAACTGAAAGCAGCCTTCATCAACGGGGATATTTTCGTTGGAGACAACAATCTTACAGCACTGACACAGATCAAGACCAAGAACGAACTAATCGGAGATGTGATTGGATTGTTGCAGTCACCTGCGAAGCGTGTATTGGCTGGTTTGTTGCATCACCATGAAAAACAAGGTGCTGCAGCTGCAGAATAAATAAGCAATCAACCCAACGCCACTGAGGTTCAAACGTGGCATATTTTATAACCATCCGCTGGAGCGAAAGCATTGAAAGCGGTTAAAACTTAAAAACATGGCAGACGTAAAAGCATTGGCCGAACAACTGGTAGGCCTTACAGTAAAAGAAGTTCAAGAATTGGCCGACGTATTGAAGGCTGATTACGGAATCGAACCAGCTGCAGCTGCAGTAGTAGTAGCAGGTGGTGGCGGTGGTGCCGCAGCTGCTGCTGAGGAGAAATCAACATTTGATGTCATCCTCGTAAACGGCGGTGCAAGCAAATTGGGTGTTGTGAAGGTGGTGAAAGACCTCACCGGACTCGGATTGAAAGAAGCAAAAGACCTCGTTGATGGCGCTCCTAAGCCAGTAAAAGAGGGTGTTTCCAAGGCTGAGGCAGACGATTTGGCTGCCAAGTTGAAAGAAGCAGGTGCTGAAGTTGAAATCAAGTAATCAACCGATACGCAAAAAAATCAAAGCCGGATTCGTCCGGCTTTTTTTATGCCTTTTTTGACAGACAAGAGCCCCTCCAAATATTTGTCCATTTCCCCCAATTCCCGTAACTTCGCAGTCCTTTAAATTGGGCTGATTACAATTTGACTTCCCGTAACAACATAAAATGTTGAAAATCAATTACTTAAATAAGTAAATGTAAAGGGAGCCTTATTGTCTTTCAGTCCGATCACACGTTTAAAAGCACATCAGACTATGTCATCAGCAAAAGTGGCTTCAAAAAGAGTGCATTTTGGCAAGGTAAAACACCTTGCAGAGACTCCAGATCTTCTAGAAATTCAAATTCAATCCTTCAAGGATTATTTCCAATTGGAAACAACTCCTGACAAACGCAACAACGAGGGATTGTTCAAGGTATTCAAAGAGAATTTCCCCATCAACGATACAAGGAACATCTTCATGTTGGAGTTCTTGGATTATTTCATTGATCCACCCCGCTACACCATCGAAGAATGTATGGAGCGCGGACTCACCTATGCAGTTCCTCTCAAGGCAAAGTTGCGTTTGAGTTGTAACGATGAAGAGCACGTTGACTTTCAAACCATCGTGCAGGATGTGTTTTTAGGAAACATTCCTTACATGACTCCTCGCGGAACATTTGTGATCAATGGTGCTGAAAGGGTAGTGGTTTCTCAGTTGCACCGTTCACCTGGTGTATTCTTTGGTCAATCACTCCATCCCAACGGAACGAAAATTTATTCTGCACGTGTCATTCCTTTCAAGGGTGCATGGATGGAATTTGCAACCGATATCAACAACGTGATGTATGCATACATCGATCGCAAAAAGAAGTTCCCTGTAACCACTTTGTTGCGTTCCATCGGATTTGAAACAGATAAAGATATTCTTGAGTTGTTCGGAATGGCGGATGAGGTGAAGACAGACAAGAAGACGCTTGAGAAGCTTGTAGGCAAACGCCTCGCTGCAAGGGTATTGAAGACATGGGTTGAAGATTTTGTGGATGAAGATTCCGGTGAAGTTGTTTCACTCGAAAGAAATGAGGTGGTACTCGAGCGCGATACAGTGCTATCTGCTGAAGATATCAATACCATCCTTGAAACAGGTGTAAAGAGCATCTTTATTCAAAAAGAAGAAGTGAGTGGTGACTACGCCATCATCTACAATACATTGAACAAGGATACTTCCAACTCAGAATTGGAAGCTGTTCAGCACATCTACAAACAGTTGCGTGGCGCTGATGCACCTGACAATGAAACTGCCCGCGGCATCATCGACAAATTGTTCTTCAGCGACAAGCGTTATGATTTGGGTGAAGTGGGTCGCTACAAAATCAACAAGAAATTAAACCTCAACTATGGTTTGGATCAAAAGACCCTGACCAAAGAAGATATCATCGAGATCATCAAATACCTGGTGCGCCTTACAAACGGCAAAGCGGAGATTGATGACATCGATCACCTCAGCAACAGACGTGTTCGTACCGTTGGTGAGCAATTGTATGCACAATTTGGTGTTGGTCTCGCGAGAATGGCACGTACCATCCGTGAGCGTATGAATGTGCGCGACAATGAAGTGTTCACGCCAGTTGATTTGATCAACGCACGTACACTTTCATCTGTGATCAATTCCTTCTTCGGAACATCACAGTTGTCACAGTTCCTCGATCAAACCAATCCGCTCAGCGAAATCACCCACAAGCGCCGTATTTCCGCGCTCGGTCCCGGTGGTTTGAGCAGAGAGCGTGCAGGTTTCGAGGTGCGCGACGTTCACTATTCTCACTACGGACGTTTGTGTACGATTGAAACGCCGGAAGGTCCAAACATTGGATTGATCTCTACACTTTGTGTTCACGCAAAGATCAATGAGATGGGATTCATTGAAACACCCTACCGTAAAGTGAACAATGGAAAGGTAGAAGTGAAGAAACTCACTTACCTGAGTGCTGAAGAAGAGGATACAGCTAAGATTGCACAGGCAAACGTACCACTTACTGAAAAGGGTGAGTTTGCTGAAGATAAAGTGAAGGCAAGACAAACGGGCGATTTCCCCATCCTTGAGCCAAATGAAGTGGAATTCATGGACGTTGCTCCTAACCAAATTGTTGGTTTGAGTGCATCATTGATTCCATTCCTTGAGCACGACGATGCCAACCGTGCATTGATGGGATCGAACATGCAACGCCAAGCTGTTCCCTTGATCAAACCAGATGCGCCAATTGTTGGTACAGGTTTGGAAGCGAAAGCTGCACGTGATGCAAGAATCCAGCTGCATGCAGAAGGTGAAGGTGTGGTTGAGTTTGTTGATGCAAATGAAATCCATGTCCGCTATGAGCGCGATGAAGCACAAAAGCTTGTAAGCTTTGAAGATGATTTGAAAATATATCGCTTAACCAAGTTCATCAAGACCAACCAGGAAACATCCATCACACTGCGTCCGGCTGTTGCCAAAGGACAGCGAGTGAAGACAGGCGATTTCCTCACAGAAGGGTATGCAGTGAAAAATGGTGAATTGGCATTGGGACGCAACCTGAAAGTTGCCTTCATGCCATGGAAGGGATATAACTTTGAAGATGCGATTGTAATCAACGAGAAAGTAGTCAGCGAAGATTTGTTCACTTCCATTCACATCTCAGAATTTGAATTGGAAGTACGCGATACCAAATTGGGTGAAGAGGAATTGACGCCAGACATCCCCAACGTTTCTGAAGAAGCAACAAAGGACCTGGATCAATACGGTATCATCCGCATCGGTGCTCAAGTAAAAGAAGGAGATATCCTGATTGGAAAGATTACACCCAAAGGTGAAAGTGATCCAACTCCAGAAGAAAAACTCTTGCGTGCCATCTTTGGTGACAAAGCTGGTGATGCGAAAGATGCTTCTTTGAAAGCCCCAAGTGGAACGGAAGGTGTTGTCATCGGAAAGAAACTTTTCCAGCGTGCCAAGAAAGACAAAAACTCCAAGGCAAAAGAGAAAGCTGCGCTCGAGAAATTGGAATCCATCCACAACCAAACAGAAAAAGACATCCTTGATCTGTTGGTGAACAAGCTGCAAACATTGTTGAAGGATAAAACTTCAGCGGGTGTTTCTAATAATTTTGGTGAAGTAATCATCGGAAAAGGTTCCAAGTTCAACGCGAAAGCCTTGGCTGGTATTGATTATCAAAACATCAATCCACTGGGCTGGACCGGCGATGCAAAAATCGATGATGCCATCAATACACTCTTGCACAACTACAATATCCGTTACAACGAAGAATTGGGTAGATACAAGAGAGAGAAGTTCAATATCTCTATTGGTGATGAACTTCCTGCCGGTGTACTCAAACTTGCCAAAGTATACCTCGCTGTCAAGCGCAAGCTGAAAGTGGGAGATAAGATGGCGGGTCGCCACGGAAACAAAGGTATTGTTGCCAAGATCGTACGTGCAGAAGACATGCCATTCCTTGAGGATGGAACACCGGTGGATATCGTATTGAATCCGTTGGGGGTACCTTCCCGTATGAACCTTGGACAGATCTATGAAACGATCCTTGGTTGGGCAGGTGAGAAATTGGGCATGAGATTCTCTACACCCATCTTCGATGGTGCTTCTGTAGATGAAATCAAGGACCTGATTGACAAAGCACAATTGCCAAGCTTCGGACATACATACCTCTATGATGGTGAAACGGGTGAAAGATTCCACCAAAAAGCAACGGTGGGCATCATCTACATGTTGAAATTGCACCACATGGTGGATGATAAGATGCACGCACGTTCCATTGGTCCGTATTCACTCATTACCCAGCAGCCGCTTGGTGGTAAGGCGCAGTTCGGTGGACAGCGTTTCGGAGAGATGGAAGTATGGGCACTCGAAGCATATGGTGCATCCAATATCCTGCAGGAATTGCTCACACTGAAGTCTGATGATATCATTGGAAGAGCGAAGACCTATGAATCAATTGTGAAAGGCGACAACGTTCCAAGAGCTGGAATACCTGAATCCTTCAATGTATTGGTTCATGAGCTCCGTGGATTGGGATTGGATCTGAAGTTCGACAACTAGTCAACACCAAACCAAATATAACTGTAAGGCCTCCGCTTTCGCGGAGGCCTTTTTTATTACCCATGAGAGGTTTAAAAATATTCAGTGTGATGAGATGGATGATCCTTCAATAAGAATCTCTAGAGAAAGAATGTTGTGATCAGATAAAATACAGCTGCTAAAATTGCACTAACTGGTATGGTGAGAATCCATGCAACCATCAATGAAGAGGTAACTCCCCATCTTACTGCACTCAAGCGTTTCGTGGCCCCTACTCCAATGATGGAACCTGTAATGGTATGGGTTGTAGATACTGGTATGCCCATTTGTCCGGTGAAGAACAAAGTAAATGCACCGGCGGTTTCAGCAGCTACTCCCTCCAATGGAGTAACCTTCGTGATCTTGGTTCCCATCGTTTTTACAATTTTCCAGCCCCCACTCATTGTGCCCAATCCAATGGCAACGTAACAGGCAATAGGAACCCATGTTGGCAGTTGACTGAATTCCTGAATATTGCCGCTCGCAATCAAAGCTGCACCAATGATACCCATTACTTTTTGTGCATCGTTTCCTCCATGCCCTATGCTGAATGCAGCAGAGCTGAACAACTGTAGTTTTTTAAACATATTTGACACAGTGTAAGAAGTGGGTGTTTTGATTTTCTCCACATATACATATATCAAAATGAAAAGTATTGAGGTAAATACAATTCCCCAAACGATGATACCGTTATCAGACTTCTCAATGTCTTTGGAGAATGACTTTTGTATGTTAAAGGATTTAATTTTCTTGACAACCTTTTCTGTATTTTTAGGCTGAATAGGATATATCTGATTGACTTCTGTGAGGGTTTCATCTATTGTTAATGTCCCGTTTAAGAACTTTTCCACTGGCTTAACATAGTCCTCTGTTTTTACTTTTGCCTCTTCATATTTTTGGTAAACACTTTTATTATCGGCAGACAGCGCTTCCAGTACCAGAAAATCATTTGCATTTCGAATTTCATCTTTGAGTCTACTTATTTCAATTGCTTTCAGCAGTCCATTTTTATAAGCAAATGACGCAATCGAATCAGCACCTGATGCATCATAATTGTCTATGAGTGGCATAATTTTCATCATCGCATGCTGTGCTTTTTCTAATTTTATTTTCGCGTGTTGAAAACTTGCAATGTATTGAGTGTCTGACGGATTTTCCCTCAGCTTTATCTCGGCCTTGTCAAAGTCATTTTGGTATTTGTCAAGTTTGATAAACTTCTTGACACCATCATTCATTTTATCGGTTTCGAATTTATCAAAAAGGAGCACAGTTAAAAATGTTGACAATAAAATGATGGCGATTCTCAGCCACATATTGCGAACAATGGTAACAATGGAGATGAAAATGGCAATTACCATTCCAATCAGGGGGGCAAGAAAAATAAAGAGTACAGTCTTGATGATCGTATCACTTTCTACGATTTTCGCCCATGAAATGTCTATGCCTTTGTCCAAAACGCCATGCATGATGGCAGCTCCGGCAAATCCACCTATCAATGTATGTGAGGAGGAAGACGGTATTCCAAACCACCAAGTAAGTAAATTCCAGAAAATTGCGGCCAACAAACCTGATAAAATAACAGGAAGTGTAATGAATTCTTTAAAAACAGTTTTGCTGATTGTATTTGCTACTGCATGGTCTTGAAATATCCAATAAGCAATAAAATTGAAAAATGCTGCCCATATGACGGCCTGAAATGGCGTCAGTACTTTGGTGGATACAATGGTGGCAATTGAATTGGCTGCATCGTGAAAACCATTGATATAATCAAATAAAAGCGCAAGTATGATAATGATGATGAGTAAACTTGTCATTAGGTGCTATTTGGCCCAATCAGATTTCTAGATGTATCAGGCGTATTTAATAATGATGGATTCGATCACGTTCGCTACATCCTCACATTTATCTGTTGCAATTTCCAATACCTGATAAATCTCCCTTTTTTTGATAACGGCTTTGAAATCACTTTCCATATTGTAAAGCGATTCAATGCTCATGTCAAAAACATCATCTGCCTGATTTTCGATGCTGTTTATTTTAACGATGGCGCCAGTCATCTCTCTTAAATTTTTTAAGTCTCTTAATCCGGGTACTGCTTTTTTCAATTCAGCAGTGGATTGCAGAATAAGTTCAGAAAATTTGATGATGCCGGTATCATTGGGGTTTACTTTATAAAAAACAATTTTCTTTGCAGATGAGTAGATGTGGTCCGCAACATCATCCAACGCTGTGGCCAGGTAATGAATATCTTCTCTGTCCAATGGTGTTATGAAATTCCTGCCCAATTCTGTAAAAACCGTATGGGTTGCTTCATCGTTTTTATGCTCGAGATTTTCAATTTGTGATGATATACTTGCGCGTTTATCGACGTCTGGTTCATTGACCAATTGCTGAAGCATAACTGCCATGGTATGGACGGTATCTGCCATTTCATCGAAAAGGGTGAAAAAAATCTTGTCTTTAGGAAGAAAAATTTTGAAAAAGGAATTGAGTCCCATGCTGTTGTTTTTTATTAAAACTTCACGCAAAATACTACTTCTTTGAGGGATTCATTCCTGCGTTTTGTGTCATGGGATTACCAAATTGTTAACAATTTACAGGTGACTTTGAATCCACCTTCACGGCTCTAAATAATTTGTACAGAATCAAGAAATGTACAAATGCCAATGCTTCGAATACCAATATGTACCATGGCCAATCACCTATGATCAATGGATTGTCAACAATGGGTGGAGCAGACAAATACATGTAATTCGATCCGGTAGACCAGTTGAATAAGCCTATTGCCAATACAGCCAATTGGATGTGAAAAAAGGCCTTCAACCAGGATCCTTCCAGTGGCTTGAAACCCCTGTGTTTGATCATGAACATGCTGGTAAGTATGAGTCCACCGTGGCTCACGAAGTATCCATAATACAAGTACCCTTCATTGCCCAGGTCGAATTCAGGTGTCAGCAGCGAATGGATTCCACCCGTGATGCCCCAGTAAAAAAGCAAGTTGGCCAGGGTTTCATTGTATTTGAAATAGAGGACAATGGAAAGGAGTCCGCTGATCCCGCACAAATGCAAAGGCAGATTGCTTTTCAGATCCCAAATTCCTGATTGCCAGCAATACCAGTTTTCAATGACAAGATTCAGAAGCAATGCCAGTCCGATGAACTTCCCATAATTTGGATGTCTGGCGCTATCGATATAATCAGGAAGGTATATCAGCAATAGCATGACCAATAATACAGCAGTGATGCATAAAAGCCATTCCTGGCTAAACGGATCCATGGTTACATGCTGCATGCAGTCTTGGTTTCAATGAATATCCGAAAAAATATGCAATCACCCCATTCAAATTAAAATGCAGGGGCTAAATTGCCGATACCGATGTGGAGAAAACCATTGTTCATATTGTTGGGCTGCCTCTTTTTGAAGTGGGTGGATGCGCAGCCGGTCCCACTGCAATCCATCAAGGGTAGAATCACCGAACGCAACATCAAGACAGTCATCTCTGCTGCTACCATCAAAGTGATCGGTACGGAAGAAAAAAATGCCATGTCCGATTCAAGCGGATTTTTTAAACTGAATAATATACCGGTTGGAAGAACCTCTATTTTAATCACCCATATCGGCTTCAAACCTGTTCTGCTGAACAACCTGCTGGTTGAATCCGGAAAAGAACTGGTGCTGACGATAGAGATGGATGAAGATCTTTCCACCTCCAAGGAAATCATCATCAAATCAAGCCGCAACAAATCCAGGCCCATCAATGACCTTGCCATGGTAAGTGCGCGCATGTTCAGTGTGGAGGAAACAAGGAGGTTTGCAGCCGGACTGAATGACCCTGCAAGAATTGCCGCCAACTTTGCAGGCGTGGCGAGTGCCGGCGATGGAAACGGATTGATCATCAGGGGAAATGCTCCCAATGGTTTGCTCTGGCGCATGGAGGGCGTCGACATCCCCAATCCCAATCACTTCGCCAGGGTGGGTACTTCCGGGGGTGCCATTTCCATGTTGAGTGCACAACTGCTGGCCAATTCTGATTTCATGACGAGTGCCTTCCCTGCAGAATACGGCAATGCGCTGTCCGGAGTGTTTGACATCAAGTTGAGAAAAGGAAACAAGGACAAAAGAGAGCACACATTTTCGCTCAGTACATTGGGCATTGATTTTGCAACGGAAGGATATTTCAAAAAAGGCTATGGCGGATCTTACCTGATCAACTACCGATATGGATTTCTTACCCTCATGCAAAAGTTGGGTTTCAATATATCTGACAAGCCCACTTCCTTTCAAGACCTTTCACTCAATCTGCATCTTCCCACCAAGAAAATAGGGAGTTTTTCTGTATTTGGGTTCGGTGGACTGAGCAAGCAGTATGATGAATTGGCAAGGGATAGCATCACCTGGACAAACAATCCCTCCACGAGAAGCAGTTCACTGGATGCCGCAAATGCAGGTGCAGTGGGGGTTTCTCACCAAATCAATATCGGAAAGAAAATATTGTGGAGATCGGTGTTGAGTAAAAACGGTTACCTCTATCGTGAAGAAGACAGCCGATTGGATAAGTTCAATGCGCCTGTTGTATTTACAAGGATCAATAAATTTTCTGAATGGAATACCCAGTTTTCATCCATCCTCACTTTCAAGGCGAGCAAACATCATTTGTTTAAATTGGGTGCCTACACCAAGGATATTGCATTCAATTTGCAACAGCGAGAGGCGGTGAGCAATGTACTGAGGGATAAAATAAAAAACAATGGCGCTACCTGGCTTACCAATTATTTTGTTCAATGGAAATGGGATGCATCGAATAAGTTTTCATTTCAGCTAGGTGGGCACGGCCAACACCTCTCGCTCAACCAGTCATCTGCTTTTCAGCCCAGATTCGGACTCCGCTATCAAATCGACAACAGCCAGTCACTCAGTTTTGGATATGGCATGCACGCACAAATGCAACCGCTTGGCAATTACTTTGCGCGTATTCGCGTTGGCAACGATACGGTCATGCCCAACAAGATGCTTGACTTCAGCAAGTCGAAGCATTATGTATTGGGGTATGCCGTTCAGATAGCTAAAGATTGGAATCTGAAGACGGAAGTGTATTACCAGTGGCTCTACAATATTCCCATACATGCCCTGCGTACGAGCAATTACAGTGTCATCAACCTCGATGATGACTTCTCTATTGAAACGCTGGCCAACAAGGGACTCGGACAGAATTATGGTTTGGAGTTTACACTTGACCGTTATTGGAATGATCGATTTTATATGTTGAGTACACTGAGTTTATATCAATCAGAGTACAGGCCCTCCGATAAATTTTGGCGGAGCACCCGTTACAATTCCAACAGCTCATTCACCCTGCTTTTTGGAAAGGAATGGGTTTTGAAAACAAGGCGTCCCTCTTATATTGGATTCGACATGAAGCTGATTTCAATGGGAGGGGTACGTGTCACACCGATCGATCTTGTGCAATCTGCCCTTCGAAAAACCACTGTATCCATTGTGTCAAGGTACAATGAAGAAAAACTCAGGAGTATTTTCAGGTTGGATACTCAGTTTGAATGGAAGGTGCAATACAGAAAAACAACAGGCAGCTTGATATTGGGCGTACAAAATGCCACCAACAGAAAAAATCCCATCAGCCATCGCTACGATGCAAATCAGGGAAAAATCACTTATAACTATCTGTTGGGTAGAATTCCTGTATTTGGCTACAAATTTGATTTCTGATCAATTCCTTCGCCCGAGATTTTCAATTGATTGCTCAGACTGATTTCATCAGTG
The DNA here is from genome assembly GCA_041183265.1 of Bacteroidota bacterium. Classification (GTDB taxonomy): domain Bacteria; phylum Bacteroidota; class Bacteroidia; order Chitinophagales; family Chitinophagaceae; genus Pollutibacter. The sequence goes on along the minus strand of JBEGMC010000019.1, from coordinate 2,473 downwards.
ATTGGATCGTTTGCATCAGTGCGTCGCTTACACCTACAACCGGAAGTCTAAAGGTATTTTTGGTGATGCCCAGCTCAGATAAATATGCTTTGATGCCACTTGGATTGCCCTCCGCAAACATGCTTGAAATGAGCGGCAGCATTTTTTCATGCGCCGGTCTTGCCTCTGCAAACTTTCCATCCAAACAGCTCCTGACCATGTCAGATACCAGTTTAGGATAAGCGTTTCCAACAACAGAAATCACTCCAATTGCACCACAGGCCATGATGGGCAGTGTGATGCCATCATCTCCGCTGATCACTTCAAATCCTTCGGGCTTGTCCTTGATGATTTGCATGATTTGATCGATGTTACCAGACGCTTCTTTTGTGGCAATGATGTTTTTGCATTCCCTCGCAATTCTGAGGGTGGTGGCAACATTTACATTCATGCCTGTTCTTCCAGGAACATTGTACATGATGACGGGTAGGGGACTGTTGTCGTTGATTGCCTTGTAATGCTGGAAGAGTCCCTCGTTGTTGGGTTTGTTGTAATAGGGGCTTACTGAGAGGATTGCACTGTATCCTGTCAGGTCAAAATCTTTCATGGATTGAACTACCGCTCTCGTATCGTTTCCGCCTATGCCGGCAACCAATTTTAAATTATCCTTATTATATTGATTTACAAGTGAATACAATTGTTGTCTCTCGTTTTTGTTTAGTGTAGGATTTTCACCTGTTGTGCCCAATACGACGATGTATTCGACCCCGCCTGCTGCCATATGGTTCACGAGCTTCTCAAGAGAAGTTGCGTCAATTTCACCATTTTCCAAGAAAGGGGTTACGATCGCCACACCGGTGCCTGCGAATGGATGCTTGTTTCTCATTGATTAAGATTGATTGGCGGATGCTTCTTCCCATCTGCCCATTTTTGCGAATTTTTCTATCCTCTCGTCAATTCTTTTTTCAGGATCGAGCGATGTAAGTTCTGCGATGGATTTTACCACCTGTTCCTTGACCATGGAAGCAGCCAGGCCATGATCCCAGTGTGCTCCTCCCAATGGCTCTGGTATCACTCCGTCAACCAGTCCGAATTTGAGCATATGGTCAGATGTCAGTTTGAGTTCTTCTGCTGCTTTTTCCTTTTGGTCCCAACTCCTCCACAAGATCGAGCTGCAGCTTTCAGGAGAGATCACAGTATACCAGGTGTTTTCCATCATGAAAACCCTGTCACCAACCCCAATTCCCATGGCTCCTCCGCTTGCACCTTCGCCGATGATGATGCAAACAACTGGGACTTTCAAGCGAAGCATTTCATAAATATTTCTGGCAATGGCTTCGCCTTGTCCACGTTCCTCTGCTTCAATGCCGGGGAATGCACCTGGAGTATCTACCAGGGTAACAATGGGTTTATTGAACTTTTCAGCCAGCTTCATCAGGCGCAGTGCTTTTCTGTAACCTTCCGGATTGGCCATTCCAAAATTTCTCAGCTGACGGGTTTTTGTATTGGTCCCTTTTTGTTGACCCAGGATCATGACTGTTTGTCCATCGATCTTTCCGAATCCCCCTACAATGGCTTTGTCGTCTTTGAAATTTCTGTCACCGTGCATTTCAATGAAGTCGGTGCACATTCTTTCGATGTAGGAGAGGGTATATGGACGATCGGGGTGTCGGCTCAGTTGAACTTTTTGCCAACTGGTGAGTCCCTTGTTTATTTCTTCTTTCTTCTCAAGAATTTTCTCTTCCAATTCTTTCATGGAGGAGGAGAGGTCAACCTTGTTTTTTTCTGCTGTTGCCTTGAGTTGATCGATCTGATCGTATAAATCTTTGATGGGCTTTTCGAAATCCAAATATTGTCTAGCGCTGCTCTCTGCCATAGTTTTGGTTTGGTTTCAGGGATGTAAAGGTAAAAAATAAAATAGAAATGAATTGTAGCATTAAATCATTGAAATTCAGCTTGATGCAACTTGTTTATGTGGATAATCAAAGATTCAATAGTTTTAGATGCTATGCTTGGTATAATCGTACAATTGTTGCTTTCTTATGCATTGTTGTATTTCTTCGGCAAAAGAAAGTTGGAGGTCCTTGGATGGATGCCTAATGTAAATAGGTTGAGTGACTTTTTCATTTTTCTGATGGTTTCGATGGGAACATGTGCAATGGGATTTGTTTTCAGAATATACTTTGCTCGGGAAACATGGATATTGAATCCCGCTTTTGATATTTTATTGCTGTTCAAAGGAATTTGGTGGAATATCAAGTCAGTCTTGTTTGAGGAATTGATCTTTCGTGGGGTGCTGTTTTTTCTATTGATCAAATGGCTTGGCAAAGGATATGCTTTATTGATTTCCTCTGCATCATTTGGTATTTATCACTGGTTCAGTTTTGAAATATTGGGAAATATTCCTGCAATGGTGCAGGTTTTTCTCACTACATCCATCGTTGGATGTTTGTATGCATTGGGCTATATCAAGTCCGGTTCACTGTATGCAACC
>JBEGMC010000018.1:0-22349 GCA_041183265.1 Bacteroidota bacterium | reverse complement strand
GATATCCAGGTTGGCAGTAAGGATACCTGAGGTGTAATTGCCTGAGGCATCTAAATGGCTGTAGGTATAATCGTTGTAGTTGATAGAGTGGACTTTTGTATCAAATATTGTATTGCCATTTTTTGATGCAACATTAAAATGTGCATTTACATTTCTGAGATCATTGAATTGAAACAATTTCCCCAATTCCATCTGCATGATGTCTCCAGATGTTTTTATGTTCATTGCATCAGAGCCAAGTCCAGCGATATCAACCTCTGCCTGTGCACTTCCAATGGATGTAATCAGCTTTCCTTTTGTTTTGAGATGATCGCCGTACATCGAGGCATTCCCCATGTATTTCATGGACTGGAAAGGTGCCAGATCAAATCCCATGGAAGATTTGATCTGGTTGTGTATTTTATAAAAATCTGTTGGATTGGTATTGATGTAGATATTATTTGCTGTATAACGAGTAGATTCAATATCGGGCAATCCCTTGATATCGATTTTACATTTCAGTTCACTGTTTCGTCCCCATTTTAAACTGATATTATTGCTTTTTAAGTCATCCACAGTTCCTGTCACGATGCCGTTTGCCGTTAATTTGATGGGCATTTCCTTGAGTTCCGGTGCAAAGAATGCAATATCCTTGAGATCAATGATGCTGTTTCGAAAGGAGCCCCTCATGTTCACTTTGTGAATGAATTCACTCATATCGTCTGTGAATGAGCGATAGTCCATCGCAAAATAATTTTGAATTCTGCTGTAAGGAGTTAAAATGCTCAGGTCTTTGAAGCTCATGCTGCTGGGATCCAACTGCATATCGGCATGCAGTTTGCTTACTTCAAATCCGCTTCGTTCTTTGGTTGAAAGATGCAGGGCTGCTGTAATTTTTTCACCTGCAAATCTTACCTGATCAAGATTTCCATTGATGTTGGCAAATTGAAAATGTTCCCCGTCGAAATAGGGCAGGGTAGTACCAATGGTATCAACATCCAACTGGAACATTCCTTTTTCAAGTTGAATAGCATTTGCTTCAATGTACCAGCCTTCTTTGTTCCAATGTTCTTTCGTATTTGGATCTGATACAGGTATTAGAGAATCTGGACGAGTACCGGTATACTGAAAAATGTTGTACAGGGGTTCCGAGATGTAAACATCCTGAATCAACATTCTCTTTTTTGCCAGATTGATTTCAGATGCTTTCAGATGTAATCTCCCAATTTGAATGGACTGGTCTTCCCCTCTCCATCTGTCCTTGATCTTGAAATGAACATGCTTGAGATCAAGTGATTTGATATCGATCATCAATTGGCTCGGCTGACCGGCAGTGGTATCTTTGCTGGCAAACGCTTTTCCGATAAATGCGTGGTTCCAGGTGCTGTCAGTTCTTTGCAATTGAATATTTGCATTTTCCAATCCAAATGAATAGACGGTGAACTGTTTTTGGGTGAAAAACCAGTCCGTCAGGCTCACGCTTAATTTACCCGCATACAACAATGTGTCTTTTTGCTCATCTCTGATCAGCACATCTTTTAAATTGAATTTGTTGAAGAGGCTGAAATCAACTCCACCTATTTTAGCCTCGGTGTGGATGCTTTTGGATAGTTGATCAGTTGCAATATTGATGAGTTTCTGCTGAAAGAAAGGAATTTTCAGCATCAGCCAAAACAATAAATAAAGCGTGAGGATGCTTCCAACAACATAACCTGCTATTTTGACTGCTTTTTTCAGAAACCGGGTTTCTTACAAAGTTAACCAATCTCAACCAGAGCTAAGGTTCAACAAAGTGTTATAATGCGGTTTAATATGCAGCTGCATGGTCGTCGCCTCTCTTGTCCGCCACTGCTTCTATGTTTTTAATTTTTTTACCCTGCCAATTGATTTTGATCACTTCTGTTCTGCCGATTTGATTTCTTTTTTGAAACGAATATCCCATGGTGCTCAATGCATTTTGAACAGAGGCGGGGAAATCATTTTCGATGGCGACTTGATCGGGCAGCCATTGATGGTGAAATTTTGGAAGGTTGACAGCGTCTAAAGGACTTTGATTGAATTCAAGGATGTTGACCAATGTTTGAAAGACTGAGGTTGGAATGGTCGTTCCTCCGGGTGTTCCGACTACAAGAAAAGGTTTCTTATTTTTCAGCACTACTGTAGGAGTCATGGAGCTCAACATTCGCTTTCCCGGTGCAATGGCATTGGCTTCTTTGCCAACAGCACCGAACATATTTGGTACTCCGGGTTTTACACTAAAGTCATCCATTTCATTGTTGAGTAAAAATCCCGCTCCGGCAACCACTGTTTTGGAACCATATCCTCCATTCAATGTGGTTGTTACGCTCACCACATTTCCCTCTGCATCTGCAACAGATAGATGGGTTGTTTCTTCGCTCTCCGGATTGATATCACCTGGTTTGATTACATCACTTGGTGTTGCTTTGCCGGGGATAAAATTTTCCATTCTTTTCTGAAGATATTTTTCACTTGAAAGCGTTTTTACCGGTACGCGAACAAAATCCTGATCACCCATGAATTCTGCTCTGTCCGCATATGCGCGCCTCTCCACTTCAATCATCAGTTGAACAGATGCCGGTGTATGAAATCCCATTGCGGCTATGTTTCGGTTTTCAATCATCTTCATCATTTGTTGCATGAGGAGTCCCCCGCTGCTGGGCATGGGCATTCCGATGATGGTATAGCCTTTGTAGTTGAAGGTGATGGCCGGTCTCTCAACTGCCTGATAATTTTTCAAGTCATCGAGACCGATATTTCCCTTGCCTCTTTTCATCTCTTCCACGATCAGCCTTGCTGTTTCGCCTTCATAAAATCCCTTGGCTCCCTGTGATTGAATTCTTTTTAACGTTGCTGCAAGTTCAAGTTGAATCAGCGTATCACCCTCTTTCCATGAAGTTGATTTTACAAAAACGGGGGGCACTGTATTGTATTTGAGAAAAGCTGATTTTGATCCATTGAGTGACCTGGCTTCTGCTGAAGTAATGGCAAATCCTTTTTCAGCCAGTTCAATTGCTGGTTGAATCAATTTTTCAAAAGAAAGTTTTCCGTATCGATGCGACGTGAAAAGTCCCGCTACAGTGCCTGGCACACCACTTGCCAGATGTCCGTTCTGACTGAGTTCCAGCAAGGGATTTCCATTTTGATCCAAATACATGTTTCTGCTGGAAGCAGCAGGTGCTTTTTCTCTGTAATCAATCGTTATTGTTTTTCCTTTTTTGGTATGTGCAACCAAAAACCCTCCGCCACCAATATTACCTGCACCCGGATAAACCACTGCCAATGCAAGTTGTGTAGCAATGGCTGCATCAAAGGCATTGCCTCCAGCTTTGAGGATTTCGCACCCAACCATGCTCGCAAGTGGATGGGCAGAGGATACCCCACCATTTTTTCCCTCAGCAGTTTTTGAAATGCTGTATTGATAGGGATTTATTTGCGCTGATACATGGGTGTTGTTAATGGTGATGCATATCGCTATCACCCAACAAGTAACAGATAAAGTTTTGGCTGCTTTTTTCATGTCATAAAGATATCGAGTTATGGCAAAGAAATGGATGGCAAAATATTATTCATAGTTGCTATTTGTTTATTTTAGTGCAACAACTAATATTCAACGTATGCTTTCCCATTTCACTCTTTTGAACAATCTGAAGTATTTCACCCTGGTGGCTTTATTGTCGGCGATATTTTTTCAATCTGCACAGGCGCAAAAGTCTCAGCAATGGAGCAGCGGGGAGATCCTTCATGCCATGAAAAAACTGAATGTGCTGGGCTCTGTTCTTTACATGGCGGCGCACCCGGATGATGAAAACACGCGACTCATCGCGTACATGGCAAGAGCAAGACAGTACCGCACAGGATACATGGCCATGACCCGGGGAGATGGCGGACAAAATCTCATCGGCAACCAGCAGGGATTTGAATTGGGTTTGATCAGAACGCAGGAATTGTTGGCAGCAAGAAGAACGGATGGGGGTGAACAATTTTTTTCGAGGGCATTTGATTTTGGATTTTCAAAAAGAACCGAAGAGGCGCTCAGTTTTTGGGACAAAGAAAAAATCCTCTCAGATGCTGTATGGGTAATCAGAAATTTTCGTCCGGATATCATCATCACCCGTTTTCCTGAGGATAGCCGTGCCGGACATGGACACCATTCGGGTTCGGCCGTCATTGCCAGAGAAGCATTCATTGCTGCTGCTGACCCCAATAAATTTCCAGAACAATTCAAATACGGAGTAACTCCCTGGAAAGTGAAGAGAATCATGTGGAACACCTTCAGTTTTTTTGGAACCAATACAACTTCCGATAATCAAATGAAAATAGAGGTGGGAGATTATTTGCCACTGCTGGGTAAAAGCATTGGTGAGATTTCTGCCGACAGCAGGAGTCAGCATCGTTCACAGGGATTCGGCTCGGCCGCTGCAAGGGGAACGGCTACTGAATATTTTGTGCATACGCTTGGTGAGGCTGCAGAGAAAGATCCTATGGAGGGTATTGACTGTTCATGGAACAGGGTGGAGGGAGGATCAGCCATCAATAAGCTGGTTGATCAATTGATTGCATCATACAATATCAATCATCCTGAGGCCTCGGTTGACAAACTGTTTGACATCCGTAAAGCACTTTCGGGCATCAAAGATGAATATTGGAAGCGGTTAAAAACGGCGGAGGTGGAAAAATTGATCAGAATGGTCATGGGCTTACATGTAGAAGCGATCAGTGATAAACAATTCATCAAGCAAGGTGATTCGCTCAAAGCAAGTCTCACCATCAACAACAGATCTGATGTGACAGTCAGCGTCGCACAAATCGAGCTCAATGCCAAGCAATGGTCACCCAATGTTGCGCTCAAACAAAATGTGAATTGGTTACAGCCGTTGTTGTTGTCCATCGCAGCTGATCATCCAGTTTCTCAACCATATTGGTTGGCAAATTCAATGAACAAGGGACATTTCAATGTAACGGATCAGCGATTGATTGGCATGGCTGAGAACAGACCTGCTTTTGAAGCCAGCGTTTCACTACGCATCGGCAATGAACAGATGTTGGTGAATGTGCCTGTTACATTTAGAAATGTGGATCCCGCTATTGGTGAATTCATCCATCCAGTATATGTCATCCCCGCAAAAGTATCTACAGTCGCCAAAAAGCCTTTATTGATCAATACAGCCTCACCATCAAACAAAAACGCACAGGTTAATCACTCAGATGATGCTCCTTTTATGCACTCCATTTCTTATGAACACATTCCAACGCTTGTTTATTTCAGCAAGAATGAGCAGATGGTGGTGAAAGTGGATCTCAAGACAACCGGTATAAAAATTGGTTATATCGTTGGAGCAGGTGACAAGGTTCCTGAAGCCATTCAACTGATGGGGTATGATTTGGTTGAACTCGGAAAGGAGGATATCACGGCAGAAAAATTGAAAAACTTTGATGCCATTGTATTGGGCGTGCGTGCTTACAACGTGCATGCATGGATGGATGAGAAGTATGATGTGTTGATGGAGTATGTCAGAAACGGCGGAAACATGGTGGTACAGTACAATACAAATAGTTTTGCAGGCCCTCTGGCCAAAATGAAAATTGGTCCCAAGCCTTTTACTGTCTCAAGAGGCAGGATCACTGAAGAAGATTGTGAAGTAAAATTCATTGATCCCAACGATCCGGTTTTGAACTTTCCCAATAAGATTACTGCAGACGATTTCAAGGGTTGGGTGCAGGAACGAGGTATTTATTTTGCAGATGCTTTTTCTGCCGATTACCGGGCAGTTTTGTCTATGCATGATCAAAATGAAGGCAATTTGAATGGAAGTTTGATCGTTCGCAATGAAGGAAAAGGAAGATTTATATACACCGGTTTGGTGTTCTACAGGGAATTACCGGCAGGTGTTCCTGGAGCCTACAGACTTTTTGCGAATCTCATTTCGAATCCAAATCTACAAGTGAATGAAGTCAAGTAACCCGACCCGTTCGCCTGTATTTGGACTCATCGTAGGACTCGCCATTGGAGTTGTCATTGCACTGGTCAGGAAAAAAATTGCATTGGGACTGCTGATAGGAATTTTAATTGCAGCAATTTTGTACAAACGGGATAGAAGATGAGTTTCATCGACTGGTTGGTGCTCTTGTGTACAATGCTCTTGGTGGTATTGTATGGTGTATACAAGGGAAGATCTACCAAAGACATCGATGGATATTTCAGAAGCGGCAGGCAGTTGCCCTGGTACATGGTCATGCTCAGTGTTATAGGAACACAGGCAAGCGCGGTTACGTTCCTATCCGGACCGGGACAGGCGTATACAGATGGCATGCGCTTTGTACAGTATTATTTCGGACTCCCACTGGCTACCATTGTTTTGTGCATTACGTTTGTGCCCATCTTTCACAAGCTGAATATTTATACGGCCTATGAATTTCTTGAGAAACGATTTGACAAGAAGACTAGAACATTCACCTCCTTTTTATTTCTTCTTTCCCGAGCATTGTCAACCGGCATAAGTGTCTATGCTCCTGCCATCATCCTCTCATCTGTATTGGATTGGAATATTTACATCACCAATGTGATCATGGGGGGCATTGTGATCATCTACAGTGTCAGCGGAGGAGCAAGGGCGGTTGCATATACGCAGCAGCTTCAATTGGCCATCATTTTTGCAGGGTTGTTTTTGGCAGCCTATTTGTTGATCCAAATGATGCCCGAGGGCATGGGATTGACCGAGGCATTGACTGTTGGAGGGGAGTTTGGTAAAATGAATGTGATCACCACCGGAATGACCGAGGATGGTTTCAATTGGAATGACAGGTTCAATATCATCAGTGGTATCATCGGTGGATTTTTTCTTTCGCTTTCATATTTCGGGACAGACCAGAGTCAGGTTGGTCGTTATCTAACGGCAAGCTCCATCAAACAAAGCAGGATTGGATTGATCATGAATGGCATTGTGAAAATCCCAATGCAGTTTTTCATTTTGTTGGTGGGTGTATTGGTCTTTGTGTATTATGCATACAATACATCCCCGTTGTATTTCAATGACCTTGCTATTACGAAATTGAAAAAGACTGCATACAAAGAGCAGATCATTCAATTGGAACAAGCACATCAGTCCATCAGTGACCAGAAGAAACTGATTGTTCAAAGTGGGAAAGCGCATCATGATGAAAATATTGTAGCACTTAAAAAGTTACAAACCGAGGATGAGCTATTGCGGACGAGGCTAAAATCAATGATCAAAGAATCCGGTATTTTGGTTGAAACCAATGACACCAATTATGTGTTCATACGGTTTGTGATGGATCATATGCCACATGGCTTGATTGGCTTACTGATTGCAGTGATTTTTTTAGCAGCATGGGGAAGCATTGCGGCTTCACTGAATGCACTTTCATCATCAACCTTGATTGATTTTCACAAGCAGTTTATCAAGTCGGACACTACCGATGAGGAAGAATTCAGGTTGTCAAGGATGTATACTTTGTTTTGGGGCGTATTCTGTATTGTATTTGCGCAATTTGCCACCAATCTGGGCAGCCTGATTGAGGCGGTCAACATATTGGGTTCTTGGTTCTATGGTGTGATGTTGGGGATATTTCTGGTTGCCTTTTACCTGAAAAAAGTCGGAGGGAATGCTGTTTTTTATGCAGCCATTCTGGGGGAGCTTTGTGTACTGGCCATGTATGCTTTCACCGACATTGGTTGGCTTTGGTTGAATGTGATTGGAGCCATGGCAGTAGTCGTGTTCAGTTTAACACTGCAATTGGTATTGAGGAGGAGATGAAGCAGGCTTTTGAGTAGTGCCCGGGGCGGGACTTGAACCCGCACTCGCTTTTTCGGCGAACAGGATTTTAAGTCCTGCGTGTCTACCAATTCCACCACCCGGGCGAAAGCAATACGACTCAAAATAAAAAATTCCATCTGAGATGGAATTTTTGAGCGGAAGACGAGATTCGAACCCGCGACCCTAACCTTGGCAAGGTTATGCTCTACCAGCTGAGCTACTTCCGCAAGTATAAGAACTTTTGTGGGCTGCAAAAATAACGATTAATGCAATCCAACAAACTATTTTCTTACTTGTATTTTGGAGTATAGAGGGAGCTTTCCTGCACTTCAACCTTTGGTTTTCCTTTGTAATGCTTGGAATAGAGGCCATAGCAGCCGCCCATTACAAAAGCGAGGAATGCAAATAGTTGTACATGGAAAAGAAAGCGAGAGGAAGAAACCCAGTTTCTGCCGAAATCTTTCTGTTCTTCTGGATTTACATGACTGTGTTGCATAAGTGTTATTTGCTCCGCAAAGGTAGCAAAACCGAATAAAATCTGCTTCTTAATTTTTAACAATTTCTGAGAATCGCTTTTTGCCCAGCACGAAATAATCCCATGCGATCTTTCCCTTGTAAACCCCTTTGGGTGACTGAACTCTTTTTTGGGGAAAAATACTCAGTTGTTTACCAGTCAACTGCCATTTGAAAAAACTGAAATGCGCTTTGGCTATTGAGGTGAAAAATTGAAAATTCCCTGAAAATAAACCTTTCCAGGCGCTGATGGCATCCAGCAAAAAACGGAATAGAATTACATACCATTTGTGCAATCCCTCATTGTTTTTAAACAGCATGATCAGGTTGTTCCTGAAGTTCAGGTATGTTTTTTGTGGATTTTCTTTCTGCAGTGTACCTCCACCTACATGGTAAACGATCGATTGGGGACATGCCATAATGGTATAACCCGACAATTGAAGTCTCCAGCAGAGGTCAATTTCCTCCTGATGTGCAAAGAAGTAAGGATCGAATCCACCGACCTCAATAAAACACGCTCTTTTGATAAACATTGCGGCACCCGATGCCCAAAAAATGGCTTCTTGCTGATCATACTGCATAAGATCTTTCTCGACATCATTAAATACTCTTCCCCGTGCAAAAGGATAACCAAGGCTGTCAATCCATCCGCCGGCTCCCCCTGCATATTCAAAATGATCTCTTTTTTGGTGATCCAGTATTTTGGGCTGTATGGCAGCTATCCTGCTGTCCCTGGAAAACATTTCAACAGCAGGTTGGATCCAATGGGGGTCGACTTCTATATCTGAATTGAGCAGTACAATGATTTCATCATCCACAAATTTCAGTGCTTCATTGTATCCTCCAGTGAATCCGGTATTCTCTCTCATTTCAATGAGATGAACATTGGGGAAATTGTTTTTCAGTAGGCTGAGTGAATCATCTGTTGAACCATTGTCTGCCACATAAACTTTCAATGCCGGGTAGGTAGATGCCATCACAGATGGCAAGAATTGCTGAAGAAAATGTCTGCCATTCCAATTGAGTATTACAACTCCAACAGCAGGGGATTGTTGTGAAAAATTCATGTGTTCAACAAAAATAGGCGCTTCTCCATGAAAATAATTTGTGCGGATGTTATAATTCATCAAATTTGTTGACCTTCTCTCATATGCGTACATACTCTTTTTGGAAAATAGGGATCATCATCGGTGGCATTGGCATTGTCATCGGCTCATACTTTTATTCAAATTTTCTGGCGGAAGAAATTTCAAAAAGAGAAGAGAAGACCATGCAGGAGTGGGTAGCTGCTCAGAAAATGATCGCCAATGCTTATCCAGGTGACGATTTGACCCTATCGGCTGAAATCATTGCGGAACAAAAAAACATTCCTGTTATTGAAACCGACGAGAAGGACAGCATCATGAGTTATCTCAATTTGGACGCGGGGAAAGTATTGCGTGATGATGATTATTTAAATATCCGCCTGCAGCAATTCAAAGAAAAAGGAAGGTTCATAACAACCTATTTGTCGGAGGATCGGAAAAAATTCAATCGATATTATTACGGGGAATCATTGCTGCTCAAACAGGTGAGGTATTTTCCCATGATACAGTTGCTGATTGTTGTCATCTTTTCAATCATCATTTTGACATGGTTGAGCAACCGCCACAAATCTATTCAAAATCAGCTCTGGGCTTCACTTGCAAAAGAGACTGCACATCAATTGGGTACACCCATTTCTGCATTGGCCGGCTGGAATGTTTTGCTGCAAGAAGGCAAAGAGCCTGCTTCTGTATTGCCGGAAATGGCAAAGGACATTGATAGATTGAAACTGATTGCAGATCGCTTTGGCATGATAGGGGGTGTTCCCAGAAAAACCGAGACCGATATCGTAGCGCTGGTATTTCATGCAGTGGACTACATGAAAAAAAGAGCAGCTGAAAAAATTTCTATTCAAATTGTCAATCACCCTGCCCATCCCGTAACACTGATGTTGACTGATGCGTTGATTGAATGGGTAATTGAAAATATTTTAAAAAATGCGTTGGATGCCATGGAAGGTTTCGGCATGATCACCATTGAAATTGTTGAGCATGCTGAAGAAGTATATGTTGATATCACCGATACAGGCAAAGGAATGTCTGCTGCGCTTCAAAATGAAATTTTCAATCCAGGATTTTCGACCAAAAAAAGGGGCTGGGGACTCGGACTTACATTGGCCCGCAGGATAGTGCAGGAATACCACAATGGCAAACTGACTGTTAAAAACTCAGAATTGGGAAAAGGAACGACATTCAGAATAGCATTTATGAAGTGAATAGACATTTTGCTTCCTATTTTTCCATAATTTTGCATTCCCCTTGCCCAGGTGGCGAAACTGGTAGACGCACTACCTTGAGGTGGTAGCGCTGGAAACGGCGTGCTGGTTCGAATCCAGTCTTGGGCACCATACAAAGTCCTTCACTCAGTGCAGGACTTTTTTGTTTGGATGCGTGGCAAGCTTGCTGTTATATTTTTATCTTGCCTCCCAAATGAAAAGGCTCCTATCGATTACAGCATTCTTTTTTGTCTCTTTTGCATCGGCACAAGACAATATCATCATGAACCTTCAAAAAGAATCCCAGAAGGTGATCAAACTGAAGACTGATGCGAATCAAACAAAAAAGTGGCAAAAGGGCATACTTTATAACCTTACATTTTCACAAGCTTCGCTCAGCAATTGGTCGGCCGGAGGAGATAAATTTTCCCTTTCGGTTGGATCCATTCTTAATATGTATGCCAGATATAGCAAGGATAAGTTGCGTTGGGACAATAATTTTGATTTTAACCTGGGTTATGTCAATTCAACCAGTTTGGGGAGCAGAAAAAATGATGACAGGTTTGACTTGGTCTCGAAAGTTGGTTACTCTGTAAATCCCAAAAGCAATCTTGCATTTTTATCAAATCTTAGATCAGGATTTTTCAAAGGGTATACTTATTCGGGTACAAAAAGAAATTTTACATCCAATTTTATGTCGCCTGGATATTTATTGAGCAGTGCGGGGTGGGACTTCCGACCAAATAAAAATATTTCATTGTTCCTGTCACCATTTACGGCTAGATGGGTATTTGTCACGGATCCTGTTTTATCCATGAAAGGACTTTATGGTGTAAAACCAGGCGAAAATTCCAATTTTGAGCTGGGTGCCTTTGCTACGATCAATTACCTCAAAGAAATCAATCCCAACGTGGTGTATAAAACCAAGTTGGATCTTTTTTCCAATTACAGAAACAATCCTCAGAACATAGATATTTTCATGACCAATGTGTTGAGTATTAAAATTTCAAAAATATTCAATGTTACCTGGGGAGTTGACCTGATTTATGATGATGATGCAAAGTTGTTTGGTCCGAACAAAACCTCACCTGCACTTCAGTTTAAATCACTCATCGGACTAGGAATTCAATTTAAAAAGTAATACTTCATGAACCCTCAAGAACTTAGATATTCAATTGCTCCTTTGCAGGAAGTCCTTGAAGAGTTAAGAGAAAAATGTCCTTGGGATAAAAAACAAACCATTCATACGCTCAGACAACTGACCATAGAAGAATGTTATGAATTGGCAGATGCCATCACCAAGGAGGATTGGAAAGAAATCAAGGAAGAGTTGGGAGACGTTTTGCTGCATATTCTGTTTTATTCAAAAATTGCAACTGAGCAGGGGCAATTCAATATTGACGATGTGGTAGAAGGCATCAAACAAAAACTCATTGCACGGCATCCACATATTTATGGCGATGTAAAAGTTGAAAACGAGGATGATGTCAAGCGCAACTGGGAAAATCTAAAATTGATGGAGGGAAAGACGTCGGTGTTGAGCGGAGTTCCCAGGTCTTTACCTCCCATGGTGCAGGCGATGCGACTGCAGGAGAAAGCCAAGCAGGTAGGATTTGAATGGGAGAACAAAGAACAGGTTTGGGAAAAGGTGGAAGAGGAAATGGGGGAAGTCCAAGAAGCTGTTCACTTTTTTGATGATGGCAATGCAGAAAAAAGCAGGGTAGAAGAGGAAATTGGGGATTTGTTTTTTTCGCTGATCAATTATGCCAGGTTTCTCCAAATTGATCCCGAACAGGCTTTGTCTAAGACCAATCACAAATTCATGTCACGCTTTCAGCAAATGGAAAAAATTGTCAACAGTCAGGGTAAAAAAATGACTGACTTGAAGCTTGATGAGCTGGATCAAATTTGGGATGAAGTCAAAAAGTCCTGATTATTTATAGTTGATCAGAAATTCCTCCAATTCAGTGAGACTGTAACTCGAAAGATTGTTGGATTTGAGGAGTCCGCCTTTTTGTGAGGCCAAGACCCCATAGCGAATGTCTTTGTATCCTTCGGTATTGTGCGCATCAGGATTGATGGACAGCATTGCTCCTTTTTCTTGTGCGAGGTGTATCCATTTCCAATCAAGGTCCAACCGTCTAGGATGGGCATTGATTTCAATTACAACCTTGTTGGCAACGCATGCATCAATCACTTTTTCATGGTTGATGGGATAGCCGGCTCGACTCAGTAAAAGCCGACCTGTTGGATGTCCCAGTATCCTTGTCGCAGGATGTTCAATTGCTTTGATGATCCGCTGCATGGCTTTCTCTTCATTCATTTTGAGATTGGAGTGAACAGATGCAATGACCAGGTCAAATGTGCCCAATATAGTGTCAGAGTAGTCGAGACTCCCATCATTGAGTATATCACATTCAATGCTTTTGAATATTTTGAATGGGGCAAATGTTTTGTTCAGTTCATCGATGTATTGATGCTGGGCTTTGATTCTTTCTTCAGACAATCCATTTGCATAAAAGGCAGATTTGCTGTGGTCGCTGATAACCAGGTATTCAAATCCCTGTTGTATGCAATTTGTTGCCATTTCCTGTACAGATTGGAGGCCATCGCTCCAGTCACTGTGTGTATGGATGATCCCTTTTATATCCTTCACTTGCACGATTTCATGCTGAGCCAGGGTTTTTACTCTATCTATTGCATCGGCGTCTTCCCTCAAATAGACAGGGATCTCATTGATTCCAGCCTTTTTGAAGATTTCGGAATCTGATGCAGCATCCTTGAACGAGTCAGGAAAATCTTTGGCCCAGCGTTCAAAAAAGGCATCAGATGCATTCAGTTTAAACTCGGTAGCTGTGAAAAGTTCTTTCTCTGTGCTGATGATTTCTATCTGAATCTGCTCTGCGCCTTTGTAGATATTTGTTGATGCTGTGGATTGATCTTGAAGAAATCCGTTTTCTGTCATCTGGTTTTTAACCATTTCAGCTGGACAGTCTGTGAGCAGTTGCAGTTTTTCAAGTGTGGGCATCTGCCTTTTGAAATCTCCTGTGTAGGTCCAACGATAGCTTGACAAACTCTTTTCAATCAATTGAATCAAATGCTGTGCATATTCCTCCACCTCTGCATAGAGAAAATGTCCCTGGTGTCTGAGGTAAAATCCTATGGCATCCGCCACATTCTTTTGTGTTTTCTCTCCAAATCCTTTGTAAAGCAGCAGCCTGTTTTCATTGCAGGCATAAAGCAGTTCACCGATGGTTTCAATGCCCATTTCCTTCCAAATGGTTGAGATTTTCTTTGGACCCAGTCCCTTGATCTGCATCATCTCAAGAATACCCTGGGGAGTTTTGGCGATCAGCTCTTCCAGTACAAGCAGCTTGCCCGTGTCCAGTATCTCTATGATTTTACTGGCGGTGGAATTTCCAATGCCTTTGAGTCCAGCGAGCTCCTCCCTGGCTACCTCTGCCAGTTGAACGGGAAGTTTTTCAATATTGAATGCCGCAGCGGCGTATGATTTTGATTTAAAGCTGTTTTCCTGATGGATGTCCATCAATTTACTGAGCAGGCTGAACTGATCCGCAATGGCGTAATTGTCTGGCATGAAGCGAAGGTAAGGTAGGGGAATAAAAAAAGTCCCGCACCTGGCGGGACTCACTATTGTGCTCTGAAGAGAATTACTTCTTCTTAGCAGCTTTCTTAGCAGCTTTCTTCTTAGGAGCAGCTTTTTTAGCAGCTTTCTTCTTAGGAGCAGCTTTTTTTACAGCCTTCTTAACAGCTTTCTTTTTAGGAGCTGCTTTTTTCTTTGCGGCTTTTTTTGCAGTTGCCATTTTGTTTAGAATTTAATGGTTAGAAAAAATGGATTACGACGTAAAAGTAAACACACTTTTCCGAAACTGCAAAATTTTTTTTAACAGTAAGTTAAGGGATGCTTAATTGGCAGCAGAAATGGGTTGAACAGAAACGATGGTTTTGTTCTCTTTTGACTTTCTGAATTCAACAACACCATCAGATGTTGCGAAGATGGTGAAGTCTTTTCCAACGCCAACATTCTTGCCAGGATGGTATTGAGTACCGCGTTGACGCAAGATGATATTGCCTGAAGTGGCAGGTTGACCACCAAAAATTTTAATTCCCAATCTTTTGCTTTGAGAGTCGCGACCGTTCTTTACACTGCCTTCTCCTTTCTTATGTGCCATGACGTTAGGGTTTTAAATCGACTGATAAATTTGATTAAGCGATGCTTTCAATTTTGATTTTGGTATACAACTTGCGATGACCGATTTTTTTGCGGAAGCCTTTTCTTCTTTTCATCTTGAACGCAATAACCTTGTCACCTTGTTTTTCGCTGAGGATTTCAGCACTTACTTTTTGCTTCACATCTTTCCCAACAGAAAGATTTCCTGCATTGTCAACCAGCAAAACTTCAGGCTGAATTTTATCTCCTGCCTTCCCTTCGATATGGGGTACATACAATTCCTGACCTGCTTCAACCTTAAACTGATGACCCGCTATCTTGACTATTGCGAACATGATTCAAATTTTTAGGAGTGCGAAGGTAAGGAGATTTTGGCTTTTTTGCAAGTCTCGCTCCAAAATTTCTTCCCCGCAAAGCTGGTAGAATTGACGGGCTCAACCTACCTTTGTCTGAGGCCTATTTCATTGAAAATGAGTATAAAATCGCAGCTGGCAAAACCTTTTGCCGATTACATATATAAAGGTATCCAGCGCTCCATGCGGACGGCATTGGAAGACCAGGAGAAAATCCTGCTCCACCTGATCGCGAAGGGAAAGTCCACCAAATTTGGCATCGATCACAGGCTCAGCGAGGTTTCTGATCACAAATCCTACTGTCAGGCTGTGCCGGTGAGGGATTATGAGCAGATCAAGGAATATATCCAGGATGTAAAGGACGGGAAGTCCAACATCCTTTGGCCGGGTAAGCCCATCTACCTTGCTAAAACTTCCGGCACCACCTCCGGTGCCAAGTACATTCCCATCAGCAAGGATTCCATCCCCAATCATATCAATACAGCCAGAAATGCTTTGCTGAGCTATATCGCAACCACCGGTAATGCGGACTTTGTATCCGGAAACATGATTTTTTTGTCCGGCTCTCCAACACTCGACAGAATAGGTGGCATTCCAACGGGAAGACTCAGTGGAATAGTCAATCACCACATCCCCGGATATCTGAAAAGAAATCAACTTCCCAGTTTTGAGACGAATTGCATAGAGGATTGGGAAACAAAGCTGGACAAAATTGTCAGCGAAACGATTGAAAGGAACATGACCCTCATCAGCGGCATACCACCATGGATGCAGATGTATTTTGACCGACTGATGGAGAAGAAGGGAAAAAGAGTTGGCGAGATCTTCCCTGCATTGAGCGTATTGGTGCATGGCGGAGTAAACTTCTCTCCATACAAATCAAAGTTGATGGACAGCATTGGCAGAAAAGTAGACACCATTGAAACTTTTCCTGCGTCTGAAGGGTTTTTTGCTTTTCAGGACACCAGAGAAGAAGAGGGGCTGCTGTTGAATACCAATTCCGGAATCTTTTTCGAATTTGTTCCTGCTGGAGAGATTTTCAATGATCATCCCACACGCTTGAGTTTGCGGGATGTAAAACTGGGTGAAAACTATGCTTTGATCATCAACAACAACGCGGGACTCTGGTCCTATAATATTGGGGATACAATAAAGTTTGTTTCACTGGATCCATACAGAATCATTGTAAGCGGACGCATCAAGCATTATATATCCGCATTTGGGGAACATGTCATTGGAGAGGAAGTAGAATACAGTCTCATGCAGGCAGCAGCAGCATTCAATGCAAAAATCGTTGAATTCACTGTAGCGCCAATGGTTGGACAACAAGAGGGAAAATCTTATCATGAATGGTTTGTAGAGTTTGAAGAAATACCATCTAACCTGTCAGTTTTTGCTGAAGCAGTAGATCAAAACATGAGGAAGAAAAATATCTATTACGACGATCTGATACGCGGTAATATTTTGCAAAAGCTCGTCATTCGTCCATTGAAGAAAAATGCATTCATTGACTACATGCGTTCACAAGGCAAATTAGGCGGACAGAATAAAGTCCCGCGCCTCAGCAACGACCGAAAATTGGCTACTGAACTTGAAAAACTGATCCAAATCCTTTAAATTCATTCCATGCAATTTGATTTCTCTCATTCATTTTCTGAAGAAGAATTGCCGCCGGCTTCACTCAAGAGGATAGGAATTTTTGGCTGCTCCGGATCCATCGGAAAGCAAACCCTAGAGGTGATACGCCTCTATCCTGAACTTTTCAAGGCCACAGTACTTACAGCACATTCCAATCACGAGTTATTGATCCATCAGGCATTGGAATTCAAACCAGAAATGGTTGTTATTTCTGATACCACCAAATACAACCATGTCAAAGAGGCTTTGGCTGGAAAGGGAATAAAGGTTTTGGCAGGAGATCCAGGCTTGGTTGAAGCAGCTGCATCAGATACCTATGATTTGATGATGGCAGGAATTGTTGGGTTTGCCGGATTGAAACCAACCATCAAAGCGATTGAAAAAGGAAAAACGATTGCACTTGCCAACAAGGAGACATTGGTGGTTGCCGGTGATGTGGTCATGAAACTTGCACAAGAAAAAGGTGTCGCCATCATTCCGGTTGACTCAGAACATTCGGCGATTTTTCAATGTTTGGTGGGAGAGCAATCCAACCCAATTGAAAAAATTATTTTAACTGCTTCCGGCGGACCCTTCGTTGGGAAAAAACCAAACTACCTGGTAAATGTAAAAAGGGAACATGCAATTCAACATCCCAACTGGAGCATGGGAGCAAAGATTTCTATTGATTCATCCACGTTGATGAACAAGGGACTCGAAATGATTGAAGCCAAATGGCTCTTCAATCTTGAGCCCTCTCAAATTGAAGTCGTCATCCACCCCCAAAGCATCATCCACAGCATGGTGCAATTCAAAGACAACAGCATCAAGGCGCAAATGGGTTTACCAGACATGAAGCTTCCCATCCAATATGCCATGACTTATCCCCGCAGATTGCAGAATGAATACCCAAGATTCAATTTCGCCAAATCTGCTGTCATGAATTTTGATCCACCGGATATCAAAACATTTAGAAACCTGGGACTCGCCATTACAGCCTTGCATAAAGGTGGTAATTTGCCTTGCATCATGAACGCAGCCAATGAATTGGCTGTGTATGGCTTTTTGAAAAACAGGGTTGGTTTTTTGGATATGACTGAAATTATTGAAAGAACCATGGCAGAAATTCCATACATCGAACACCCCACATTGGAAGATTATTTCAACAGTGATGGAGAAGCAAGGAACTTTGCAGCATCTTTAATAAATCTCTAGCAGTTAATTGGCTATTTTTGACTCTTAAATCTTGATAATGTTGCCATTTGTTTTATTGGACATCCATTGGAGTGCTGTTGGACTTCAAGCAGGTCAGCTGATACTTGCCCTCTCAATACTTGTGATACTTCATGAATTCGGACATTTTCTACCTGCAAAAATTTTTGGATGCAGAGTGGAAAAATTCTTTCTCTTTTTTGATCCCTGGTTTTCATTGGTCAAAAAGAAAATAGGAGATACGGTTTACGGCATCGGTTGGTTGCCTCTGGGAGGATACGTGAAGATTTCAGGTATGATTGATGAGAGCATGGACAAAGAACAAATGCAACAACCTGCTCAACCTTGGGAATTCAGAAGCAAACCGGCTTGGCAGCGTTTGATCATCATGATCGGAGGAGTTACAGTAAATGTGCTTCTGGCATTCGTCATTTATGCCATGACACTTTTTGTTTGGGGAGAAACCAAGCTGCCCAATAAAAATCTGACGAATGGAGTGTGGGTGGTTGATTCAGTAGTGAACCAGATTGGATTGAAAACAGGAGATAAAATTCTGGCTGTCAACGACAAGCCTGTCAACTATTTCGATGACATGAATGCAGCCATGCTGCTGGGTGATCATATGACCATCGAGCGAAATGGACAAGAAAAGGATTTGATCATTCCTGTCAATTTTATTGAAAAAGTGGTTGAAAAAGGGAAGCGTTCCATTTTACTGCTGCCCCGCGTTCCATGTGTGGTGGGTGAAGTAGGAAAGGGGACTCCCGCTGAAGCAAACGGACTACTTGCCAAAGATCAGATCATTGGAATTGATTCCCTCAAAATAGATTTTTATGATCAGCTCAAACCAGCCATACAAGATCGTGCAGGAGACGCTGTTCAATTGCATGTATTGCGGGATGGTAAAGCGCTCGTGTTGAATACAACCATCAGTAAGGATACTTCGATCGGTTTTTATCCTTCTGTTCCAAGCATGGATGAGATGAGCAGACAGGGACTCTATACATTTGAAGTAAAGGAATACAGCTTCTTTGCATCACTGCCAGCAGGTGTGATGAAAGCAATTGATAAATTGGGATTCTATGTTACTCAGTTCAAAAAAATTGTGAATCCTTCAACCGGTGCTTACAAAGGTGTTGGTGGGTTCAAATCAATGGGCTCCATTTTTCCAAAATATGGGTGGGATTGGGAAGCCTTCTGGAACATCACTGCATTCCTCTCCATCGCGCTTGCATTCATGAATTTATTGCCCATTCCGGCGCTGGATGGCGGACACGTCATGTTTACTTTATATGAAATGATCACAGGAAAAAAACCCAGTGATAAGTTCATGGAGTATGCACAAATTGTAGGAATGGTCCTCTTGTTTGGCTTGATGATCTATGCCAATGCCAATGATTGGTTGGGGTGGGGGAAATAAAGCGAGGGGCAATGGAAAGGCAGTTGACGGTTAACTGTTGACCGTTAACTGTTAAAATAACAGATAATAGTCTTTCAAGTATTCAATAAACGCAGCTGTGTAACCATCTTCCTTGTTCTTGATGGTAATTTCCTCAGTGATTTGATTTGCTGATCTCTTTTTCGAAAAAGCATACATGATTCTGAATGCATCATGAAAAGGCGATTGTTTTACAACTGCTTTTTTTAGAATAAACATGCCGTTTTTTTCTGCTGTGATTTCAATCTCCTGATCCCTATATGTGGGCATGAGCAAGAAAAACATTCCCTCTGCTGAAATCAGCTCATCCACTTTCGTGAACAATTTTTCCAGTGTCAATTCATCACCGTGTCGTGCAAGATTCACTTCATCTCGTTCTGACCTCAATTGCTTTTGGTGAAATGGAGGATTTGAAATGATGATATCGTAGGATGAGGGCGAGTAAAAACTACCAATGTCAGTTAAGGTGCAATGGATCCGCTCTCTCCAGATGGAGGATTCAATATTGAGCTTCATCTGTTCGAAACATTGCTGTTCGATTTCAACAACATCAATCCTGGATTCATTTTTTTGGGCCAGCATCAAAGAGAGAAGACCTGTTCCTCCGCCGATATCCAAGGCGGATGAACCTGGAAGCGAATGACTTGCTGCCCATGCACCAAAAAGTGATGCATCTGTGGTTACCTTCATGGCACAACCTGCCTGGTCTATCCTAAATGCCTTGAATTGAAAATAATTATTTGCCATGTTTCAATCCCAGGTTGCTCTTGCGCTTGCTGATGCATACAGGGTAGATGCCTCGCCTTTGAGGAATTTGTAATAGCCGGTGATGGCAATCATAGCTGCGTTGTCTGTACAGTATTCAAAACTCGGGACATGCAGCTTCCAATTGTATTTTTCTGCATACTGTTGCATGGCATTTCTGAGTCCCCTGTTTGCAGAAACACCACCCGCGATGCAAATATTTTTAATGCCCGACTCCAAACTCGCTTTTTTCAATTTATGCATCAGTATATCGATGATGGTTTGCTGTATGGATGCACATAAATCATTCAGATGATCGTTGATGAAATTGGGATGATCCTTCACTTGTTTCTGCAAAAAATACATGATCGATGTTTTCACTCCACTGAAACTAAAATTCAGTCCCTCGATCTGCGGTTCAGGAAAATGAAAGCGGTTGGGATCGCCTTTTGAAGCATATTGGTCTATCAACGGGCCGCCAGGGTATGGGAGTCCCAACAGTTTGGCTGACTTATCAAAAGCTTCACCAGCAGCATCGTCGATGGTTTCGCCAAGTATTTCCATGTTCAGTGGATCTTTGCAGAGTACAATCTGTGTATGTCCCCCGCTGACCGTCAAGCATAAAAAGGGGAAATCCGGTCGTGGTGCTTCAATCAAGTTCGACAGAACATGTGCCTGCATATGATGAACGCTGATGAGTGGGATATCAAGACTGAGCGCGAGTGATTTGGCAAAGCTGGTTCCAACCAACAGTGCGCCGATCAATCCGGGTGATTGAGTAAATGCAATAGCATCCAAATCTTTGTGATCAATGCCCGCTTTTTTCATTGCTTGATCAACGACCGGAACAATGTTTTGCATGTGTGCTCTGCTTGCAAGTTCCGGAACAACGCCTCCGTATTTGACATGCACATCTTGAGAGGCAATTACATTGGTAAGGATGTTGCCATCTCGGCAGACTGCCGCCGATGTCTCATCACAGGATGACTCAATGCCGAGGATGATGATTCCTTCGCTTTTCATACTACGAAGGTACAATGGAAGGATGAATCGAGTTATTTGGATCTGATGGCCACTACAGGGTCCATTTTTGATGCAATCAATGCGGGGATGATTCCCGCCAGCATTCCAATGGCTATGCAAATAAAAATTGCCAGTCCCAGAATTTGTGTTGATACAAATATGGGGAAGTTGAACGCTGAGCTCAGTAATTGGGCCAAAATGACAACGAGTATGATGCCTATGAGTCCACCGATGATACATATAAGCGCACTCTCCAGCAGAAACTCCATCAGGATGGTTCTTCTCTTCGCGCCAATGGCTTTTTTGAGTCCAATGATGGGCGTACGTTCCCTGACTGTTACAAACATGATATTGGCTATTCCAAAAGCACCGACAATCAAACTCAGAAGTCCGATCAGCCATCCCCCCAGGTTCACGCTTCCAAATAAATTGGAGACTGATTTGCTGAAATCGCTGATGGCGTTCAAAGCGAAATCATCTTCTTCTGTCGGACCGAGTCTTCTGATCGACCTCATTGCTCCTTTCAATTCGTCTTTCAGTGCATCGCTGCTCATGTCATCCGGACCCTTGATGATGATTTTGGGATTGTTCCATCTTTCATTGAACAACATTTGCTTCATGAATTTATAGGAGAGGACAATGCTCTTATCAAATTCCCATCCGTCGACGAAACTTTTACCCTGTTTTTTGACAACACCCACCACGATGGCTTTTTTGTTTCTCAGGCCGACCTCTTTCCCGATTGCTTTTTCGGCCTTGCCAAAAAGCATTTCCGCATTGTCATATCCAATGACAATATTGGGTGTGCCATAATCAAAGTCCATTTGATTGAGGTATCTGCCATAGGCAATTTCAATTGGTTGGATTTTATCAAACTCATCTGTGATGCCGTGGTAATTGATTCCATCCAGTTTGTCATTGTCGAATTGGATGAATGATTGGGTGCTGAAGCTGAAAACGGCATTGATTTTGGCGCTCATTTTTTCCTTGATGAGGCGCATTTCTATCAACTTGGGACTCGGCCTGTTCACATATTTCCACCAAGGGTATTCAGCACCTCCCTGATAATCCCACTTGTCAATATAGACAGTATTGTTACCGAGTGACTTTACGCCGTCCTGAATATTTTTCTCTAAACTACTCACCGTGGAAAGCACGCCAATGATACAAAAGATGCCGATTG
>JBEGMC010000017.1:0-50412 GCA_041183265.1 Bacteroidota bacterium | reverse complement strand
TTGATTTGAATCTGGTTCTCAGAGGCATTGGCCAACAAGCGCCTTTCCTCGCTCCATACATCAATTCAATCACTGGAGCTCCAAATCCAGTTTCCAGAAGCGGTTATACAGAGAAAGAGGTTACCAATCCAACTACTTTCAATGTGAAAGTGGGCGGTGCTTTGCATTACAAAATCAACAACAATGTGGAAGCTATCATTGCCGGACATTGGGGAACTGGTAACACCGTATATACAGGAAGTGACAGGTATTCTTTGTTGAATTTCAAAATGGGTCAATACAAGGCTGAGTTGAAGAGCAAAAATTGGATGCTCAGGGCTTATACTACCCAAGAGAATGCAGGTGACTCATACAATACCACTGTAACCACCAGGATTTTCAATGAAGGATGGAAGAATTCTACCACTTGGTATACCCAATACGGACAAGCATACTTGAACGGAATGCTTTCAGGTTTGAATTCAAATCAGGCTCATGGCTTTGCGCGTTCCATTGCCGATGTAGGACGTCCTGCAGTTGGAAGTGCTGAGTTCGACAGAATATACGATTCATCCAGATCAAGAGCGATCTCTCAGGGTGGAGGTAAGTTCATCGATCGCACCAATTTGTATGCAGTCGAGGGACAATATAATCTAAGCTCGGTGGTCAATGATTGGGCGCAGGTGCTTGTAGGTGGAAATCTCAGAAGATTTGTATTGAACTCACAGGGTACATTGTTTGCTGATTCTGCAGGAACCATACCTATAACTGAATCTGGAGCATATCTCCAGGTCGTAAAGGGTTTCTTTGATGATGCTGTCAAGTTCACCGTATCAGGTCGTTATGACAAGAACAACAACTTCAAAGGAAGGTTTACTCCAAGAGCTACTGCACTTTTGCGTGTGGCTAAAGACAACCATTTCAGGGTATCATATCAAACAGCGTATCGTTTCCCTTCTGTGCAACAACAATACATCAATTTAGCTGCAGGTGGTGCCATTCTGATCGGTGGTGTTCCTGAAATGTTGAATTTTTATAAAGTTGCCAGCAACCCCATTTACTCTTTGAGTGAATTGGCAAGTGGAAGATTGACCGTTCAGCAACTGGGTGAGTTCAAACCTGAAGCTGTAAAATCTTACGAAGTTGGATACAGAGGTTTGATGGAAAACGGCAAATTGATGTTTGATGCCTACTATTACAGAGGCAATTACCAGGACTTTATCACCAGGGTATTGGTTGCACAATCAACCACTGCGAGTCCTAAACCAACAGATGTCTTAGCAGCATCCACAAGAAGAATTCTTTCCATTCCAGTAAACAGTCCAACAAGGGTAGAGACCTCCGGTTGGGGTGTTTCTTTGGAATATCGTTTTCCAAAAGGATTTTTCCTGAATACCAACCTTTCATCTGATAAACTGGGTGATGTGCCCAATGGTTATATCACCTATTTCAATGCACCAAAACTGCGTACCAATACAACTTTTGGAAATCATGGAATGGGTAAATCCAAGCGTGTTGCTTTCAATGTAGTACATCGTTGGCAGGCTGCATTTGATTATCAGAGTGATTTGGCAAACGGGACAGTTCCTGCATACCATGTAATGGACGCACAGTTTAGTTACAAGTTTCCAAAAATCCAATCTGTTGTGAAAGTGGGTGCAAACAACTTGCTGAATCAATATTATATCACAGCATTGGCCAATCCATCCATTGGTGGTTTGTACTATGTTTCAATTGGGTACAATATTTTCTAACCAAGCGTAATACATTATCAACTCGTTAAACAAATGATTATGAAAAAAATTACATATACATTATCGGTTGCGCTTGTAGCTACACTTTTTGTGGTGTTGGCTTCTTCCTGCAACAAGAATGTTCCAGAAGCAGTCCCCAAGAGTTTTTATCTTCAAAGTGGCAATACCATTGGTGATATCCTCAACAATGACGCGAATTATTCCATTTTGAAAGCTGCTGTTACAAAAGCAGGACTTATGGCTGATTTGTCCGACAGAAATAAGGTGTTTACTGTGTTTGCACCAAATGATGCAGCGTTCACCCTTTCAGGAATCCCTGCTGCAGCCATTTCTGTTTTGCCGGCTTCAACACTTGCGAGTATTTTGCAATACCACATCATACCAGGAAAGAAACTTGTTGCCTCTGAAATTTCAACAACATTCCCAAATGCTGAGTTTGCATCTGCTTTCATTTTGCCTGCTCCCAATACAAATCCATTGGTAAGATTTACCATGTATCCATCCAGAAATGCAAACGGGGCATTTGTAAACAATGTGCCTATCACAGCTACCGATATAGATGCAGCCAATGGAGTCATTCATAGGTTGTATGTTGTAAATCCTCCTCCGAGTAAATTTTTGTGGGATTCAATTTCAACCAGCAGTGATTTGACTTACTTAAAGGCTGCAATTATAAGAGCAGACAGCGGTGTTGCAACACCCAGTAAATTGCAAACAGCCTTGAGCAGCTTTGGAGCCAACCTTACCGTATTGGCACCTACAAACCTGGCATTCCAAACCTTGCTGACTGGCGCTATTTACAAAGCACTGATGGCACAGGGCATGCCAGATGCAACTGCCCTTGGTACAGCTAGGTTCTTGGCAAGTACTCCTGATGTATTTTCAAATCCAGCTTTGTATGGTGCATTATCAGCTCAAACTGTCAAAGGCATTGTAGTATATCACATTCTGGGAACAACTGTACCTGGCATTAGGACCTTTTCAGTAAACTTACCTACAACTGCAACTGCAATCAAAACATTGCTAAACAGTGCTGTTTCCATTCACCCTGGTGTAGTTGCTAAGGCGACATTTGTTGGACCAGTTGTGGGGGCAGCCACTTTCAAGGGATTGGCAAATGCAACGGCTTCAAACGTTATCATCAATCCATTGAACCCGTTTGCAACAGATCAGAATTACATCAATGGTGTGATAATGAAAATTGATCAGGTATTGTTGCCTCAATAATACTTTCAATTTCTCCAATGAAAAAGCCGGGTGAACATTCATCCGGCTTTTTTATGTAAGATCAATGCATTTAAACGGCAAAACGAAAATGCATGATGTCTCCGTCTTTGACAATGTAATCTTTTCCCTGCACTGCCATTTTCCCTGCTTCTTTGCAGGCATTTTCTGAACCAAGTGATACGAAGTCATCATAAGCAATGACTTCTGCTCTGATGAATCCCTTTTCAAAATCAGTATGAATTACACCCGCTGCCTGTGGTGCGAGCATGCCTTTTGTAATGGTCCAGGCCCTGACCTCCTGCACACCTGCTGTGAAATAGGTAGCAAGATTTAACAGTTGATAAGTTGATTTGATGAGTCTTACCACTCCGCTCTCTGAGAGTCCCATGTCCTCCAAAAACATTCTCCTGTCATCATAACTTTCCATCACTGCAATTTCACTTTCAATCGCAGCACTGATAAAGAGAATTTCAGCCTTTTCATTTTTAACTGCCTCCATTACCTGTTGGGTATGTTGATTTCCTTTGACGACACTTTTTTCATCCACATTGCATACATATATAACAGGTTTGATCGTAAGCAGAAACAAATCGTGTATGAATTTTTCTTTTTCCTCCTTGCTGATCTCAAAGGCACGTGCATTTTTGCCCTGTTCGAGGAAGGTTTTCAATTCTTTCAATACTTCAATACAGCGCTGAATGTCGCGGTCACCTGTTTTGGACATTTTTTCGACTCTGGCCAGTTTCTTTTCTACGCTGTCAAGGTCCTTCAACTGCAATTCAGTATCAATTACTTCTTTGTCACGTATGGGGTTGACATTTCCATCAACATGAATAACGTTCTCATCTTCAAAGCACCTCAACACATGGATGATGGCATCTGTATTTCGGATGTTACCGAGGAATTGGTTTCCCAAACCTTCTCCCTTGCTGGCACCCTTGACGAGTCCGGCGATGTCAACAATCTCCACCGTCGTTGGAACCACTTTCTGGGGTTTTACCAATTTTTCCAATTCAATCAGTCGTTGATCCGGTACAGTGATCACACCCACATTGGGTTCAATGGTGCAGAAAGGAAAGTTTGCTGCCTGTGCCTTCGCATTGCTCAATGCGTTAAATAAAGTTGATTTTCCTACATTTGGTAAGCCAACAATTCCTGCCTGTAATGCCATATGTTCAATTTTGCGTTGCAAAGGTAGTGAGATTGCCTCATAAGCTTTCTTGTTGTAGGCAAGTTTTATAACACGCAACCATGGCACTCAATCTCATTTGGTTCTCATTTTTCATCATTGCCTTTGCAGTGGCGTTGTTCAAATGGGTTGTAACAGGTGATCCTTTGATTTTTAAATCCATCACAGAGGGTATTTTCAAATCAGCAGGCGACAGTGTGGATTTGTCGTTCAAGCTCATTGGGATCATGACCTTGTTTTTGGGATTCATGAATATTGGTGAAAAGGCCGGTGCCATCAGGTTTTTGTCGCGCATCGTTGGACCGTTCTTCTCAAAACTTTTTCCAGAGGTTCCTGATAGACATCCTGCATTTGGTCATATGATCATGAATTTCTCCGCAAACCTGCTGGGATTGGATAATGCTGCAACGCCCTTCGGACTCAAAGCGATGCAAAGTTTGCAGGAGTTGAATCCGGAAAAAGAAACTGCAAGCAATGCGCAAATCATGTTTTTGGTTTTGCATGCATCCGGACTCACATTGATACCTATCAGCATCATCGCCATTCGTGCATCTGTCAGTCCCCCGGCTGCCAATCCAACAGATATTTTCCTGCCTTGCATGATTGCTACATTTGCTGCAACCATGGCTGCCTTGTTCATTGTATCCTTTAAACAGAAGATCAATCTATTGCAACCTGTTGTATTGAGCTGGATTTTGGGGATATCAGTTGTCATCGGTTTGCTCATCAGCTATATCAAATTTATTTTGGCCGATAACCAAATTGAAAATTTTTCAACCACGCTCAGCAATGGACTCATCCTGCTGATCTTTCTTGTTTTTCTTTTGGGAGGGATGTATAAAAAAGTAAATCTCTTTGAAAGTTTTGTAGAGGGTGCCAAAGGCGGATTTGAAGTGGCCATCAAAATCATACCTTACCTCGTTGCAATGTTGGTTGCGATCAGCGTTCTCAGGAGCTCTGGTGCTTTTGAATTCATTACTTCTTCTTTAGGATTTGTTTTTTCAGCATTGGGTGTTGATACACAATTTGTACAGGCACTTCCCACTGCCCTGATGAAACCACTGAGTGGGAGTGGTGCCCGTGCCATGATGGTTGATACCATGAATACATACGGTGCTGATTCTTTTGCAGGCCGATTGTCGGCTGTGTTTCAGGGAACAAGTGATACTACTTTTTACGTGGTGGCTGTTTATTTTGGATCGGTGGCAGTGAAAAATACAAGGTATGCCATTGGGAGCATGCTGTTGGCTGATGTGGTTGGCATCATTACATCTATATTGATGGCATATTTGTTTTTTGGAAGTTGAACATGCAAATTTTATTAAAAGACATATTGCTGTTTGGATATCATGGGGTGCATCCGCTTGAAAACCAAACAGGTACCCATTTCAAAGTCAATCTCATTATTGAGATGGCGGATGAGAAGGTGGTTGAATTGAATGATACGATTGATTATGCAGAAGTTTTTGCTTTGTTGAAACATGAATTCAGCAAGACAGAAAAATTACTAGAGGTATTGGCAGATAGGATCCTGGATGCAATACATCTGAAATTTAAACAAATCCTTCACATAGAAATTGAGATATTGAAATTGGATCCACCCATTCCCTCATTCCAGGGTGCAGTGGGTATTAAAAAAAGTAAAAAATTAAACTGACCTGTATGAGAATTATTATCATGTCTTTATGGATGTTCTGCGGACAAGTTTTCTTGTATGCACAGGAAAGCGTTCAATCAAAATATGATCCCAATGAATTGTTCAATCCATTGTTTTACAAACAATATGGAAACACCATCCGAACAGGCAATGGCGAGCCTGGTGTTGCATATTGGCAAAACCGAGCTGACTATTCCATCAAGGCTACCTTGAATGATGAAACCAATGAAGTGAAAGGTTCAGTTGTGATGACATATACCAATAACAGTCCACATCAACACAATTTTCTTTGGTTTCAGTTGGATCAAAATCTTTTCAATCCATCCTCACGCGGATATGCCAAGCTTCCTGTCAATGGCAGAAGCAGATATACAGGTGTAAGTTCAGAAGTAAATGGTGGGTATAAAATAGAATCTGTCAAAATTATCAATACCGTTGCTGGAAAATCATCAGAAGTCAACGTAGAGCCTGATATTACTGATACGCGCATGAGGGTTGATTTGCCAAAAACGTTGAAAACAGGTGGCGATAAAGTGGTTGTAAAAGTTGATTTTTCTTTTACAGTGCCTGAGTATGGTGCTGACCGAACCGGCATTTTGAAAAATGCAGATGGAAATATTTATGCCATCGCACAATGGTATCCCCGTGTTTGTGTGTTTGATGATATTCAGGGTTGGAATACCCTGCCATATTTAGGTGCAAGTGAGTTTTATTTGGAGTACGGAAATTTTGATGTTTCCATAACTGCTCCTGCCAATCACGTGGTGGTTGCATCTGGTAATCTGCTGAATCCCGCTGAAGTGATGACAGCTGAGCAATTGAAGAGATACCAAAAAGCACACACTTCGGATGAAACAGTTTTGATCAGGAGCAATGAAGAAGTGGGTGATCCTGCCAGTCGTCCGGATAAAACAACCCTGACCTGGAAATATTCCATCAACAATGCGCGTGATTTTGCATGGGCGTCATCCAAATCTTTTATTTGGGATGCTGCCAAAATCAATTTGCCCAGCGGTAAAACAGCACTGGCCCAGTCCGTTTATCCAAGAAGTTCAGATGGTAAAAATGCGTGGGGCAGAAGTACAGAATACACCAAGGCTTCTATTGAGAATTATTCCAAGCGCTGGTTTGAATATCCTTATCCCATTGCCACCAATGTTGCCAGCAATGTAGGAGGGATGGAATATCCCGGAATAGTTTTTTGCGGCGCCAATGCAAAAACAGAGGGATTGTGGGGTGTGACGGATCATGAATTTGGACATACATGGTTCCCCATGATTGTTGGCAGCAATGAAAGAAAATATGGATGGATGGATGAGGGATTCAATACTTTCCTCAATGCCATTGCTGATGATGATTTTAACAACGGTGAATACAAAGCGCCTAAATCCAACATGCATGAAATGGCAAAATTTCTCTACAGTGATCGCACAGAAGCTGTGATGAAAACGCCTGATGCATTGAAGGAGTTCAACATTGGACTCTCATTGTATTACAAACCTGGTTATGCGCTTACTCTCTTGAGAGAACAAATTGTAGGTGAAAAGAGATTCGATGCAGCTTTTAAAAAGTACATCAGGGATTGGGCATACAAGCATCCATCTCCCTGGGATTTCTTCCATTCCATGGAAAACAGTGTTGGGGAGGATCTGGGCTGGTTTTGGAAGGGCATGATTTTGGAAAATTGGAAACTGGATCAATCCATCGGAAAAGTAGAGCCTCAGTCAGGCGGACCCAAAAACGGTTATATCATTACTGTACACAACCTTGAAAAAGCGGCAATGCCCGTAGTCATTGAATATGAGACTGTCTCAGGACTCAAAGGTCGTTTGCAATTGCCTGTGGAAGTATGGCAAAATGCAGTCAGTGTCAATGCCCGCATTCCGGTCAAAGAGGAATTGAAAAAGGTTGTTTTGGATCCAGATAAAGTTTATCCTGATGTCAATTCTGATAACAATAACTGGCTGAATTCCAAGTAGTAAGAGTAAAAAAATCTGAAAAAGTCCTCTTTTGTCGCAAAATGTTTTAATTTTGCGCCTCCAAGTCTTTGCTTGGAATTATTCCCAAATGGTCCCATAAGTTCTTCGTCTGTTCGAAGACACCAGCAGGGGTAACGAAAAAAATACAGTCATGCCAAAAGTTAAAACCCACTCCAGGGCGAAAAAAACTTTTAAAATCACAGGAAGTGGCAAGATCACTTTCAGAAAGCCCACACGTGGCCACTTGTTAACGAAGAAATCAACCAAAAGAAAGAGAGCACTCAGAATTGAAGGTCAGGTGCATCATGCCAACCTTGATTTCGTGAAGCGCCTGCTCCGTCTCAAATAGGATTTTTTCATTTCAAACAACTTTAAAGAATTAACATATGCCACGTTCAAAAAATGCCGTTGCCTCCAGAGCACGCAGAAAAAGAATACTCAAGCAAGCCAAAGGATTCTTTGGTAAAAGAAAGAATGTATATACCGTTGCCAAAAACGTATTAGAAAAAGGTCTCACTTACAGCTATGTAGGTCGTAAATTGAAGAAAAGAGATTACCGCAGTCTTTGGATTGTGCGTATCAATGCAGCTGTAAGAGAAGAGGGACTCACTTACTCTGAGTTCATCAACAAGTTGAAAGTCAAGGGCATTGAATTAGACCGCAAAGTATTGGCTGACATGGCCATGAACAATGCCGAGTCATTCAAGAAGCTTGTTCAATCAGTTAAATAAACCTGATTCCCCACTTGCTTAAGAGATGAGCAATACTTATACCGACCTTGTCAAACAAACCTTTTACTTTCCACAGGAAGGGTTTGATACAAAAGATGGCAATTTATTTTTCAATGAGTTGGACCTTAAAGCATTGATCGATAAGTACGGCACACCTCTTAAGCTTACCTATCTCCCCAAAATAGGATCACAGATCAACAAGGCAAAGTCATTGTTTGCCAAGGCGATCAAAAAACATAAATACGAGGGGAAATACCATTATTGTTATTGCACAAAGAGCTCACATTTTTCATTTGTTGTTGAAGAGGCGTTGCAGCATGATGTTCATTTGGAGACTTCCTATGCATACGACATTGAGATCATCAATCAGTTGTATAAAAAGAGGAAAATCAACAAGGATACATATATCATTTGCAATGGATTCAAACAAAAACATTATACATCCAGGATCGCAAGATTGATCAATACCGGATTCAGAAATGTGATTCCCATTCTTGACAACAAAGAGGAGCTAGAGCGTTACAAAAAATCAGTCAGAGAACCATTCAAGCTGGGTATTCGCGTAGCTGCAGAGGAAGAACCCAATTTTCCTTTTTACACCTCACGCTTGGGAATAAGGGCGAAAGATATTCTTGAGTTTTATGTGGATCAGATCGAAGGTTACGAAGAAAAATTTCAACTCAAGATGCTTCACATCTTCTTGAACAAGGGCATCAAGGATGACATCTACTACTGGAGTGAATTGAATAAGGTGATCAATCTTTATTGCCAATTGAAGAAGATTTGTCCCGAACTAGATTCTATCAACATTGGAGGTGGATTTCCAATCAAACATTCCCTTGGATTTGATTATGATTACGAATTCATGATCAATGAAATTGTTTCCAATATCAAAAAAGCATGTAAGAAAGCGAGGGTCCCCATGCCGAACATCTTCACCGAATTCGGCAGTTTTACAGTGGGAGAGAGCATGGCCCATATCTACTCAGTTTTGGCTGAAAAAATCCAGAACGACAGAGAGATTTGGTACATGATTGACTCTTCATTCATCACCACCTTGCCTGATACATGGGGCATTGGTGAGAAATTTCTGCTCTTGCCCATCAACAAATGGAACAACGAATACCAACGTGTGGTATTGGGTGGGATTACATGCGACAGCCACGATTATTACGATTCAGAAGAACATATCAATGAGGTATTTCTTCCAAAAACAAATGGTGAAAATCCAAAAGAACCTTTATATCTCGGATTCTTTCATACCGGTGCCTACCAGGATCAAATCAGCGGATACGGGGGTATCAAACACTGCATGATTCCGTCTCCCAAACACATCATTGTTGGAAGGGACAAAAACGGGAAGCTGGTTGATTGGGTTTATGCGAAGGAACAGACCGCTCAGAGCATGCTGAAAATCCTCGGTTATATCTAACCGAATTATTTGCGGACGTTCATTTTATATTTTTTATTGACCTTCGGATTGTTGAAGTATTTCTCTGCTTCCTCTTGGGTGAATTTTGGATCGAACTCTACCAAAGGAAGATCAATCAACTGCAACTGAGATTGTTTCAGCTCATCTTTCAACTTTCGCGTCTTGGTCAGTATATCAATATCTTTTTCACCAACAAGACTGTATTCGGAGAGCATGAATTCCAATCGTTTGATGGTTCCTCGAACTTGTGAGGCCATGTTTTGTTCTTGTACCTTGTTGGGTGATACTGTTTCTTTTACAGGCACAAGTGTCAAACCCAAAGAGGGAAGTACCTTTCCGAAATTCTTGGCACCTGTGCTTTGGGCGGAGGTTGAAAGAATGGTTCCAAACATAGCAGTGGATGAACTTCCAATATCAAAATAAGTCCTGTTCTTCTTGGTTTGCTCTATCTCATTGCTAAGTATGAAAAAAGTGAGTTTCAGGTCTTTGATGTATTTCTTGATTTCATCTGCAATCAATTTGTACTCCTGCATTTTCTGGGGATAGTTCACACCAGGTTTGATGTAGAGTCGAACAGTTGCAGTATCTGAATTGCGGTAGGTGTCTGTTCCGATGAACTGAAGTACAAGCAGTTTTTGTCTGGCAGTGTCTCCTTCCCTGATGAAATCATAGGGAACGGTCCACTCAAATTCATCATTGCATTTTTTTACGGGCTTAAAATTGGTGATGGGCTGATTGGCATTGATGGTGATTTGATCAACGGGGAAAGTGCCCTCTTCACATTGAACCCTGAAACGGATGGTATCGCCTTCTTCGAGTTGAACAAAATTTCCAACAGTGGGCTTGAGCCGTGTTACATTGATTTCAGTACTGAAGAACAAAAGGTTGAAGCTGGTATCTATTCTTTCGGAGGCATTGCGAAGGTTTTGTACGCCAAATTCAACTTTATAAGGAACATCAAATTTCAACCTGCCGCTTTTGAATAAATTTTTGTCGGCTCTGAAAAACAACACACCGGTGTTCTTATCGATTCGGAGTCCGACAGGAGCTGATTTCAGGTACCAGAAATATTGATCCATCGGACGATTGATCTTGAAGTCATATGTAAGCGTGGAGTCGGCCTGAAGGGAGAAAAAGGGACTCAAATTCATGATCCTTAATATAGAATCCGCATCTTGCCTCGGAGTGGGTAGGTTAGTGATAGAATCCTTGATGGGGAGGGTGGTGTCTTTACTGATTTCCTGAGCAAAAGAAAACTTACATGCGGCCAAAAAGATGATAAATAACTTGATCCTCAATGGCAATATTGTTTAGACAAATGTAATTGAAAACATGCTAAATGTGTAATTTTGCACCTAAATCTTAACATTATGTACCCAGCTCAAATAGTAATTCCCATGAAAGAGGAATTGACAGAAAATGGTTTTGATGAATTGCTCACTCCAGCTGATGTAGACCAGGCAGTTTCCAAAGAAGGAACAACATTGGTGGTGATCAATTCAGTATGTGGTTGTTCAGCAGGAAGTGCAAGACCAGGTGTGTTGATGTCTGTCAGCAATTCCCCCAAAAAACCGGATAACCTCACTACAACATTTGCAGGTTTTGACATTGATGCGGTTCGCAGGTTAAGAGAACACCTCTTGCCTTATCCTCCATCATCTCCTGCAGTTGCCTTGTTCAAAGATGGCAAACTGGTTCACATGATAGAAAGACACCAAATTGAAGGCAGACCTGCACAGATGATTGCACAGAACCTCATGGCAGCATACGAGGAGTATTGTAATTAAGATGTATCCGAACCTATATTTCTTCATTCAACAGGTATTTGGTGTCGAACCATTTGGTTTTACCAAATACCTGAATACTTTTGGCATATTGGTTGCCTTGGCTTTTTTTGTAGCAGCTTACGTACTTAAAAAAGAATTTGAGCGAAAAGAGAAAGAGCATTTGCTGCAACCATTGGAAGAATCCATAGTAGTTGGTAAGCCGGCTTCGTTCATTGACCTCTTTACTAATTTTATTTTCGGTTTCATCGTTGGATATAAAATCATCGGAATATTCCTCAATTCCTCTGATGAGAATCCACAGGAATACATTTTTTCCTCTGAGGGAAGTTTATCAGGAGGCATTGCACTGGCGGTTCTGTTTACATCCTTGCGATATTTTGAAAAGAAAAAACAGTCCCTGCCCAAACCCGAAACAAGAAAAGTAAAAATATGGCCTCATGACCGGGTGGGTGATATCACAGTTTATGCAGCTATTTTTGGTTTCATAGGCGCTAAAATATTTGATAACCTGGAGAATTGGGACAGGTTCATGATTGACCCTATTGGAAATTTGTTGTCACCCAGTGGATTGACATTTTATGGAGGATTGATTCTTGCAAGTCTATACTTGCTTTGGTATACGCATCAAAAGAAAATCACCACCCGCCATTTTATAGATGCAGTTGCACCTGCTCTGATGATTGCATATGCAGTAGGCAGGATGGGGTGTCATTTTGCCGGGGATGGTGACTGGGGTATTTTCAACAGTGCCTACAAAGTCAATGAAAAAAATCAGATCGTCGAAGCAGGATCGTGGGAGTTTCATCAGGTATTGATGGACAACCAGGAGTATGCGAAAATGCTGGTGGCAGAATACGGTGACCTGGACAAAGTGCCACATAAAAGTTTCAAGGGACTCTCATTCCTTCCCAATTGGTTTTGGGCGTACAATTATCCTCACAATGTAAACGAACAGGGCATCCCCATCAAAGGATGTGAAGGACAATATTGTTATCAAATGTCGCCTCCAGTTTTCCCAACAACCTTGTATGAAATCATCGCAGGATTCATTCTGTTTTTCATACTATGGGGACTTAGAAAAAAATTAAAGGCACCCGGACAATTGTTCGGACTCTACCTCATGATGAATGGAATGGAGCGGTTTTTGGTTGAAAAAATCAGGGTCAATTCCACCTACGATCTATTCGGGTTTCATCCTACACAGGCAGAAATTATTTCAACCGTCCTCTTTGCAATTGGAGTTTGGGTATGGACCGATGCCATCAAGAAACACAGATTTAAAACAGCATAAATTTTTTATATGCCTTCTTTTGATATTGTCAGCAAGGTTGATCCACAGCTACTTGACAACGCTGTGAACGTAACAAAAAAAGAAATTACCAACAGATTTGATTTCAAGGATACTGTGGTCAATATCGACCTTAACAAGAAAGATTTCAAAATTTCACTGGAAACCGCTGACGATATGAAAATGCGACAGTTGATAGAAGTGCTTGTCAACCGCGCCAACAAACAGGGAATTCCTCCTATTGCCTTTGATCAGTCAAAAGCATCTTACCAAAGCGGCAAAACAGTGAAACAGGAAATTCAAGTCAAAAACGGACTCAAACAGGAGGATGCAAAAAAGATCACCAAGCTGGTGAAAGACTCAGGACTCAAAGTCCAGAGCCAGATCATGGATGATATCATCCGTGTCACGGGAAAGAAGATCGATGATCTCCAGGAAGTCATACAAGCCTGTAAATCAGCTGATTTGGACTTCCCGCTCCAGTTTGAAAACATGAGAAGCTGATCACTTTTCTTGGATTTTATCCCACAATGCTGTACATTTGCACCCTTATTAAATGCCATGGCAAAAACCATGCAGCCTAAAAATTTCTAATATGAAACAAGGTATCCATCCAGAAGATTACAGATTTGTAGTATTCAAAGACATGAGTAACGGTACAACATTTCTCACCCGCTCAACAGCCCCTTCGAAGGAAATGATCAAGTGGGAAGACGGAAACGAGTATCCGGTCATCAAACTTGAGATTTCAAATACATCTCATCCATTCTTCACTGGCACAAATTTATTGGTTGACACAGCTGGTCGTATTGATAAGTTCAAGAAAAAATACGCAAAGAAATAATTTCACAACCCTCCTTACGGAGGGTTTTTCATTTACATTTGTTTTCGTTCATGCGACTTTACCTGGATGATAGGCATTTGACAGATCTCTTTTATCCTCTGACTGTCACCAATAAGTTTGAGGATCTTAGCATCGGTTTATTCTCATTTTCAGAGCGTTGGAGGAAATTGGCTGAAAAGCAGGGATTTTCTCTTGAATTGGTTGAAGATTCCACCATCGCTGATTGTATCATTCCCGCCAACCTTATACCAACTGCATCTTTAGACCTGTTTGCATTTTTTCAAGAGAAACAACCTGATATCAGAGGATTCTTGTCACCCAACAGAATTTGGGAACTAGTTTCATGCAATGCAGATATGATCACAAGCGATGTTGCTATCCTGGATGATTTTGCTTTTCTGAAAAAAAATAAAGCAATCAACCATACCGGTAGCCATGACATGCTGATCCATGAAACTGCCATTGTTGAACACTGTTTCTTCAATACAAACGATGGACCTATCATCATTGACGAGCATGCACATATCATGTGCGGGGCCATGTTGCGCGGACCCATTTATATTGGAAAACATTCCATTGTAAAGATGGGTGCGCAATTATATAGTGGTACCGGTATAGGTGACAATTGTACAGTGGGCGGGGAAATCAAAAATGCAGTCTTTTTGGATTTTTCCAACAAGGGTCATCATGGATACATAGGCGACAGCTACATTGGCAAATGGTGTAATCTCGGAGCAGGAACAACAGGATCTAATCTTAAAAATACTGCCGGTGATGTTCGAGTATGGGACCACTCAACTGCGCAGTACATCCATGCTTCCAATAAGGCAGGTGTATTCATGGGCGATCATGTGAAAACCGCCATCAACACCAGTTTCAACAGTGGTACGGTCGTATCACCATTTTCAAATATATTCTCAAACACGCTATCCATTGCACCCAAGTTTGTACCTATGTTTGCTTGGGGATTGGAAAGCAATGAGCATTATCGTCTGGATGATTTAATCAAGGAGATCGATCGTTGGATGAAAATGAAAAAGCAATCATTGACAGAAACAGAAAAAGAAAAAATTATTCAATTGTACAAAACATATATCAAATGAGAAAGCAAATCGCAGCAGCAAATTGGAAAATGAACAAGACACTCTCCGAGGGTGAACAGTTGTTGAAAGGAATTCTTAGTGGAATGGGTGACGTGAAAGATCACCAGCAAGTTGTTTTTGCCATTCCATTTCCATATTTGCTGAAATCCAACGAGACCATTGGAGCCAAAAAAAATACATTTGTCGCGGCGCAAAACTGTCACCATAAAACATCCGGTGCATACACGGGTGAAGTTTCAGTCGACATGTTGGAATCAATATGTATCAAATATTGTATTGTTGGTCACAGTGAACGCAGGGAGTATTTTTCGGAAAACAACAGCATGCTTGCTGAGAAAGTAAATCTCTGTTTGTCAAAATCAATCGTTCCGATTTTTTGTTGCGGGGAACCCTTGAATATTCGTGAAGCGGGTATTCAAAACGAATTCGTGGAGAAGCAATTGCAGGAGTCATTGTTTCATTTGGATGCGGAGGCAATCCAGCAGGTTGTCATCGCATATGAACCCATCTGGGCCATTGGAACCGGCAAAACTGCCAGCTCAGATCAGGCGCAGGACATGCATCAACATATTCGTGCAGTATTGGCCCAACAATTTGGAAAAGACATAGCAGCAAATGTCTCCATTTTGTATGGCGGAAGTGTGAAAGGCTCAAATGCAAAAGAAATTTTTTCACAGCCTGATGTGGATGGCGGATTGGTGGGAGGTGCCTCTCTGGTAGCGGATGAGTTCTTGCAGATTATTCAGTCACTCAAATGAATCAACCTTTGAGCTTTTCCACCAGTTGAATGTACTCCTTCATGGAGTCTTCGGCAGATTTTCCTGTAAGGGCCAACCAGGCCTCGTGCTTGGCTTTCTTGACAAAATCGAAAGGATTTTCAGGGGCGTTGTTCACATTGTTTCCCTCAGTTGCTTGTTTGTACAATGCATACAATTGAAGCAATGTTTCATTGCTGGGTCTCTCTGATAAAGATTCTGAATCTTTTACCGCTTTTTCGAATAATTCTCTTGTTTCCATTGGTGTGCTAAAATACAATAATTGATTAACTTTGCAGCTTCAATGATGCGGGATTTTCCCCGTGATTGCTGATATTTTCCATGAAACACATAAGAAACTTTTGCATCATAGCACATATAGACCATGGCAAGTCAACACTGGCCGATCGTCTATTGCAATCAACCAATACCATCAGTGAGAGAGATATGATGGATCAGGTATTGGATGACATGGATCTTGAACGTGAAAAAGGCATCACCATCAAGAGCCACGCCATACAAATCAACTACAAGCATACCGATGGTCAAGCTTATACGTTGAATTTGATTGACACACCTGGACACGTTGATTTCAGCTACGAAGTCAGCCGTGCGTTGGCCGCTTGTGAAGGCGCATTGCTATTGGTGGATGCAACCCAAGGGATCCAGGCACAAACAATTTCCAACCTCTATCTTGCAGTGGAGAACAACCTTGAAATCATTCCTGTCATCAACAAAATTGACATGGATGGTGCCATGATTGAGGAAGTAAAAGATCAAATCATTGACCTGATTGGATGTAAATCTGAAGATATTTTATTGGCAAGTGGAAGAACGGGGATTGGTATCGAAGCTATTTTGGATGCCATCGTTCATCGCATACCACCTCCCAAAGGGAATCCTGATGCACCGCTTCAGGCGCTGATATTTGACAGCGTATTCAATTCTTTCAGAGGCATCATCGTTTACTATCGTATTTTGAATGGCTCCATTAAAAAAGGAGAGAAGATCAAATTTGTTTCAACTGATATGGATTATGAGGCTGATGAAGTCGGTATTCTCAAGTTGAACATGCAGGAGGTGAAAGAAGTGAAATGCGGAGATGTGGGATACTTGATTACCGGCATCAAAAATGCCAAAGAAGTCAAAGTAGGAGATACCATCGTGGATGCTGTAAATCCTGCTCAAGCAATCAAAGGTTTTGAAGAGGTAAAACCAATGGTATTCGCCGGAATTTTCCCCGTCAATACCGACGATTTTGAAGAATTGAGGGATTGCATGGACAAGCTTCAACTCAACGATGCATCATTGACTTATGAATTGGAAACTTCTCAGGCACTGGGATTTGGCTTTCGATGCGGATTCCTGGGACTCCTTCACATGGAGATCATTCAGGAAAGATTGGAACGAGAGTTTAATCAAACTGTCATCACCACCGTACCCAACGTAAGTTTCGTTGCATACAGCACGAAGGGTGAAGTCATTCCTGTAAACAACCCCTCAGAAATGCCGGATCCAACGCAAATGGAGCATATTGAGGAACCTTTCATCAAAGCACAGATTATTACCAAGCCTGAATACATTGGCAATATCATGACGCTTTGCCTTGGAAAGAGAGGCATGTTGATCAATCAGAGTTACCTCACCCAAACCAGGGTTGAATTGATATTTGAAATGCCCCTGACTGAAATCGTATTTGATTTTTATGACAAACTGAAAAGTCAAACAAGGGGATATGCTTCATTTGATTATCATCCCATCGGCTACAGGGACAGTGATATTGTAAAAATGGATATCCTGCTCAATGGTGATAAAGTCGATGCGCTGTCTGCACTGATCCACAGAAGCAGAGCGCAGGATTTTGGACGAAAGCTTTGTGAAAAATTAAAAGAACTGCTTCCACGTCAGCAATTTCAAATTGCCATTCAGGCAGCTATTGGTGCGAAAGTTGTTGCCAGAGAAAATATTTCTGCCATGCGCAAGGATGTTACTGCCAAGTGTTACGGCGGTGATATCAGCCGAAAGCGAAAACTCCTGGAAAAGCAAAAAGAGGGTAAAAAGCGCATGCGCCAAATCGGCAACGTAGAAGTACCGCAGGAAGCTTTCCTTGCAGTATTGAAGTTGGATGATTAACTTCCCTTTCCTGATTTTTTAACTGGAATCTTTGATTCGGTAACGGGTTTGATGACAGGAGCCTGTCCATCTTCCAACTTGAAGTCAAATGGTTTGTCAATATGCAACCATTTCCCGTTCATCCATTTGAATGCCTCATAATCACCGTCAGGTACAAAAGTTTCCTTTCGATCTACCTCATTGGTTTCTGAAATCAAATGATCATAGATCAATAAATCAAGTTCTTGATCAAATTTGATACTGGCCTGTGCATTTTTTTTGTATTCAATCCAGAACCTACTTTTCGTTGGTATAGCTTTTTTGTCCTTGCTGAAATCAAAAATGTTGGATCCAAAAACAGGTTGGTTCATGCGATCGAAATGCAATATCTCGATCATCTTTCTGGTACTTACACGACTGTTTTCATCATATCCCAGCAATGTATAGAAGTTTTGATCTCCATTTTTATGCATCAGCATTTTATAATAAATCGCCCC
Organism: Bacteroidota bacterium; assembly: GCA_041183265.1. Taxonomy (GTDB): domain Bacteria; phylum Bacteroidota; class Bacteroidia; order Chitinophagales; family Chitinophagaceae; genus Pollutibacter. The sequence continues at coordinate 32,078 of JBEGMC010000017.1, read as the reverse complement.
AATCCACCATTCATTGTTTGTGATCGTATCCGATTGGTTGATGATGAGTGAACTTCTGTCGATCAGTGGAAAAAGTTTCAGGCTCCCGTCTTTTGTATTCATTTGGATGGCGCCATGTCTTCTATGGGTGTTTTCATCTTTGCTGACCTGCCAGGTAAAAATCCTGAATATGCTGTCTGGACTGTACAGTTTTGAAATGGTTTGAACAGAATCAAATGGATGATAAAAAGAGTGCGGGGCTTGCAGCGCCCTTACCAATATTCTTGTAAAATGACTGTCAGCCCTGAATCGCTGCTCAGCAAATTCACCATTCACAATGATATTGCCATGAAACTGGAGAGAGTCCTCTTTTTGAAGCAGAAACTGATTGCCTGACTGTGCGCTCAGTTGTGATAAAGTGATTTGCAGAACAAAAAAAGAATATACTATATATCTAATTGATTTCATTTTTCAATATCATGGTTGAGGTAACAAATGCCGACCAGCTGAATTTTTCTTTCTCTGATTTTAATGCAGGTAAAAAATAGGCTTCTCCTTTGTCAAAAAATTCACAGATATGTTCAGCGATGGAGCGACTGTTGGGTTCGCATACGAGTCCGCTTTCCCCATCTTTTACCATTTCAGGGAGTCCACCTACATGGGTAACAACCATGGGGACTTCAAAATGATAGGCGAGTGGTGTTACTCCACTTTGTGTTGCTTTCTTATAAGGTTGAACAATCAGGTCGGCCGCAGAGCAATAATACCTTACCATGTCATCCGGTATGAAATCATCAACAATCTGGACACGATCCTCAATGCCCAATTGTTTGATCTGTTGCAGATAGACTTCCTTGTTTTGATAAAATTCGCCGGCTATCATCAATTGTACAGCATGTTTTTTTACTTCAGGCATTGCCATTGCATCCAACAACAAATCCAATCCCTTGTATTCTCTGATGAAACCAAAAAACAAAATAAGTTTTATACCATCTTTTATGTTGAGATAATTTCTTGCCTCTTTTTTTTCCATCTTTAATCCAAAATTGTCGTACAAGGGTGTACAACCTGCTTATAGAAAGCAGTTGGATGCATTGTCAACAAATCCTTCGTTACCTTGCTGCTCATGGTTATAAACCCGTCTATGGGTTTTATAAAATACTTTGTGAGTATCTTATCGGCCACTCTTTTCTCATGTGGAATGATATTGTCGGCAATGCAGATAACTGTTGTTTTGGTATTCTTGCGGATGATTCTGGCAATGGTTCCCAGTGCAGGGGACATGAAAGGTATCCAGTAACGTATAAGGACAAGTGTTGGTTTTTCTGCTGCGATTTGTCTTCCAACTTTTATCCAATTCAAAGGATTGACAGAATTGATAACTGATTTGATTTTTATGTTCTTGGGTGCAGGCCTGTTTGCGTATTGAGACTTACCTGGAAAAAAGATGGAAGGATACTGCAACGAAAAGGAGTAAATGGAGGCTTCATGTCCTGCTTGCTGAAATGCACCCGCCAAACGCTCATTGAATGTTGTGATGCCACCGCCTCTTAAAGGATACGCAGAACCAATGATGATGATTTTTTGCACAGGCTACTTATTGAAACCAATTTCTGTTTCGATGTTGTAATTGTTTCTGTCTGGGGCACCTCTGGAAATCATTTCGCTGATAAAACCAGCCAAAAAAAGCTGTGTACCGATCACCATGGAGGTGAGTGAAATATAAAAAGCAGGTCTGGATGTGATCCCGTAATTGAAATCAATGATTTTTGAAATGATCAGGTAGGCACTGGTGATGAATCCGATCAGAAATGCAACAATTCCAAGCAGTCCGAAAAACTGCATGGGTTTCTTACGAAACTTGCCAATGAACATAATAGTGGCAAGATCCAAGAATCCATTGACGAATCTTTCCCAGCCAAATTTTGTCGTTCCATATTTCCTTGCCCGATGTTCTACCTCTTTTTCTCCGATCCTGGTATATCCCTGCCATTTGGCAAGAACTGGAATATAACGGTGCATTTCGCCATATACTTCTATTCCTTTGACCACTTCCAGTTTATAGGCTTTTAAGCCACAATTAAAGTCATTCAATTGGATGCCTGACATTTTTCTGGTGACAGCGTTGAAAAATTTAGAGGGAATATTCTTGGTCAAAACATTGTCGTATCTTTTTTTCTTCCAGCCACTGACAAGGTCAAAATTTTCTTCTTTAATCTTTTTGAAAAGTGCGGGTATTTCATCGGGACTGTCCTGCAAATCAGCATCCATGGTGATGACAACATCACCCTGTGCCTCTCTGAATGCAACATTCAGGGCTGCGGATTTACCATAATTGCGCTTGAATTTGATCCCTTTGAACCTGTTGTCGTTGTTTGAGATGGATGTAATGACTTTCCATGAATCATCTGAACTGCCATCATCAACCAGGATTACTTCATAGCTGAAATGATGTTCCAGCATGACACGGGCAATCCATTGCGTCAGCTCCGGAAGTGATGCTGCTTCATCCTTGAGTGGTATGACAATTGAAATATCCATTAAAATTCCATTTCAGGTTTTTTCTTTTTGATGATTGCTGCAATGATGAGTGCTTCAATGAAATATAAAATGCAAGCATAAGCAAAAGACTTCATCAATGAGCCCAATGAAAAAATATCCTGCTCTGCAATTTTATCCATCGCCTTTTCCATTTCAGATTCCGGAACATTGAATCTTGCCATGGCTTCTTGAGACTTTTCAATCGTCAGTTGTTTCATTCTTTCAGCAAATGCAACATCCAAATAATTGAATATAAAATAGGAGACAATGGTACTGACAATTCCAGTAATTACGAGCACTCCAAAAGAAACTTTCAATGCTTCGTTGAAATTCAGATAGCCATTGTTTTTCTTTTTTACCTGAATACAACCCAAAACTGCAAATACAATGGGTATGAGGTATGAGGATATCCATGCAACTGGACTCATAAAATATTCTGCACCCAGAATATACAATACAACGAAAATGAGTACAGAAGCTGCTGCGGAAATCAATCCGTATTGCATGGTTTCTTTGTTGTGCAGTGATGAAATTTTTTCCATGGATTATTTCAATTGATAATTGGAATGAAGAATGGTTGCAATGGCTGACCCTTTGAAGGGTTGTCCAATAAAGGCTGCATTGGCTGATTTGGATCTGATATGATCATTGGTATAGGTACCTGTTGACTCAATGTCAAAAATGGTAAGATCAGCGGATTGATTTTTTTCAATAGTAGCAGGAAGCTGAAATATTGATCTGGGTTGAAAGCAGATGCATTGAAGAATTTTATCGATGCTGAGTTCGGTTGTTCCCAGTAAACCAAAAGCTGCTTCGAGTCCCAGGGTTCCATATCCCGCATATTCAAACTCACAAATCTTCGCATCCTTGTTTTGGGCAGTATGATGCGTGGTAATGCAGTCAATTGTCCCGTCTATAACACCCTGCATCAATGCTTTGCGATCTGTTTCTGTTCTAAGTGGGGGATTCACTTTCAGATTGGTATTGTATCCAATCAGATCCTCCTCAGTGAAGAGCAAGTGATGAACTGTTGTAGAGCAAGTTACCTGCACTCCTTCCTGTTTTGCCTTTTTGATCATGGCAACGGAAGAAGCAAGACTTACACCGGTTATATGAATCCTGGATTGTGTATAATTTGCCAATGCCAAATCCCGCGCAACCATGATTTCTTCTGCAAGGGCTGGCTTTCCTGGTAAACCAATCTGGGTGGAAATAATTCCCTCGTTCATTTGTCCATGGGGTGCGACTGACTGGTCATCGGGTATTTGAATGATGATGCCGTTGAAGGCACTTACGTATTGAAGTGCTTTTATGAGGAGTCCGGCTGACTGAATTGATTTTGTTCCATCCCCAAATCCAATGGCTCCTGATGCATGCATGTCATACATTTCCGTTAGTTCCTTTCCCTCAGTAAGTTTGGTAACTGCTCCAATGGGATGAATCCGGCATGGCAGTGATTTGCTGGCTGAGACAATATATTCTACCCCAGTTTTTGATTGAACAATCGGGTTTGTATTGGGAGATGAAAAAACATGTGTGAATCCTCCGAAGGATGCTGCATCCGCAAGTGATTTCAGGTCATCCTTGAACTCATATCCCGGATCTGTACCAACTATGAAAACATCTACCCAGCCTGGAGAAACCATTTTGCCTTTGGCTTCCAGCACATGTTCAGCTTTCGCATTTATAGAAGGAGAAATGTCTGTAATGATACCGTCGGAAACAAGGATGTCCTTGACTGTATTGTTGTGGGATGAGTTGTTGTCCTTAATAAGTGCTTGACGGACAAGTATCTTCATAAAAGAGGAATTACACAAAGATAAAGCATTGGGATGATATAGTTAAAGGGGTGTCTATTCGGGTGATTTTTCTTAAATTTGCCCTCCGTTCGGGAAGTGGCGCAGCCCGGTAGCGCACTTGTATGGGGTGCAAGGGGTCGCCAGTTCGAATCTGGTCTTCCCGACACAACAAAAAGAGCCTTGGTATTTGCCAGGGCTTTTTTCTTTGTATTCAAGTTAAACTTCATTAGAAAATTTAAAAACTATATGTAAATTACTTATACAAAAATTGACATATGAAGAAGAACAGCTCATCCTCACGCAGAAATTTCCTACAACAAATTGGTGCCACCAGCCTGGTAGCGGCCATTTCACCTTTGGGTTCTCTGTCCGCACAAGAAAAAGCGGAAGAAAGAATCATTCGATATGAAAAGAAAATTTCATCAGGAGATAAAATCAGATTGGGCGTAATTGGATTTGGTGTGCAGGGGCATATTGATTTGGCCACTGCTTTGAAAGTACCGGGTGTTGAACTGGCAGGTATCTGCGATCTCTATACCGGCAGGCTACAAAATGTCAAAGAAATGTATGGCAATGATTTGTTTACTACACGTGATTATAGAGCATTGCTCGACAGAAGTGACATCGATGCTGTTATCATTGCCACACATGATGTTTGGCATGCGCGAATGACCGTGGATGCATTGGCCAAAGGAAAACATGTTTATATAGAGAAGCCAATGGTCTATAAGATCAACCAGGGTGCTGATGTGATTGCAGCTGAAAAAAAATACGGCAAAGTATTACAGGTGGGTAGTCAGCGTGTGAGCAGTATTGGACTCGCAAAAGCAAAAGAACTGCTTGCAGCAGGGGAGATAGGAAAATTGAACATGGTCAATGCGGTATACGACAGACAAAGTTCGATCGGAGCATGGGAATATACCATTCCAAAAGATGCTGATGCCAATTCAACCGATTGGGACAGGTTCATACAGGTAACAGATAAAATGCCCTATGATTCAAAGAAATTCTTCTGGTGGAGAGCATTCAAAGAAGTAGGAACAGGCGTGGCGGGTGATCTGTTTGTACACCTCTTAAGTGGCACACATTTGATTACCAATTCAGTTGGACCAGAAACTATTTACAGTACCGGACAATTCAGTCATTGGTTGGATGGCAGAAACATGCCGGATGTGATGTCTGGTGTTATGCAGTATCCTGATTGTCCGGAACATCCAGCTTTTCAATTGACACTGCAAGTCAACTTTATAAGCGGTACCGGTGGTCAACAAATCATTCGCATGATCGGTTCTGAGGGAGTGATGGAAGTCAACGGTAACAACATTACAGTAAAGCACAGTATTCTTCCTGAAGCACCTGGCTTTGGTGGGTATGATTCCGTTTTCACTTTTTCCAAGAGCATGCAAGAGGAAATGCAAAAAGAATACGATGCCAAATGGACGCCTGCTCAGAGAAAAAGAAAGACAAAAGACGATGTTGTCTACAAGGCGCCGGCTGGTTACGATGAACACCTGGATCATTTCACCAACTTTTTCGATTCCATCAGAACTGGAAAGAAAGTAGTGGAGGATGCTACATTTGGATTCAGAGCTGCTGCACCAACATTGGCTTGCAATGACAGCTACTTCTCCAAGAAAATTGTGAAGTGGGATCCGGTAAACATGAAACTGAAATAATTCCTATAAGATTCCATGCAAACTGCCTCCTGAAGAAAACAGCCTGTCTGTTTTCTTCACCATGGCAGGATCCAGTTCTACTGCAGGAGCATGATGTGGTTTGATGCGTGCGTCTATCAGCAGTGGACCAACACATCCCCAATGTTTGTTTTCAATAAAAGATCCTACGCCATGGATGTCATGAGAAGGGTTTGTACGGGTAAACGTTACCCAAAGAAAATTATTCAGCTGTGTTGAAACAAAATCCGCATCATCGCATACAATCATCATGACAATGCCTTTTAATTGATCAACAACATTCAAAAGTTGCTGGTTGATATCATCCATTTCAGATTTTGCCTGCAGATGATTGATGAATGGTTTCAATTGAATAGCAACTATTCCATTGAAAATCATTTTTGCGTCAGCGATGCCATTCAATGAACTTATTTCTTCGGGAACATCTTTCGCAAGCTCTCTTTTTTTATCACCATAGGCTGCAAACACAACTTTGCTGCCGGTATTGAGTCCCGATCCTGAATAATCCAGCGTATCCATTGTTGTATTGGTGTAAAAATGGATATCTCTTTTCAGGTCAATTCTTTCGAAAATATAAGTTAGGTAATCCTTGATCCGATGCGTTGACAATTGATTGGTATCATCAGCAGTAATGAATAAAAATTTCGCAAGACTCAATTGTCCCGTTCCAAGCACATGATTGGCGATGGTCAATATTTCAGCTGGTTGTTTGGTGGGCAGGTAGGGTGTATAGCGTTCACTTCCTATTGCAAGCAAGAGGGGGTGGACACCTGATGCATCTACTGCATGGACTTCCTTCAATCCGGGTATCTCGTTGGGAATCGCCTCGCCGGTAATCTCATGAATCAATTGTCCAAAGCTGGTATCTTCCTGGGGAGGTCTGCCGACTACGGTAAAGGGCCAAATAGCATGCTGTTTTGCATATACTTTGTGTACACGCATCAAAGGGAATGGATGCTCGAGACTGTAATAGCCTAGATGATCACCAAACGGACCTTCAGGCTTGTTTTCACCAGGATATACTTCACCGGTAATAACAAAATCGGCATCTGTGCTGATACAAAATCCATCCTTGTAAGTATAGCGAAATCTTCTTCCTGACAGTATTCCAGCAAAATTGATTTCACTCATGCCCTCGGGAAGTGGCATGACAGCAGAAACCGTATGGGCAGGAGGACCCCCAACAAATACGCTTACTTTGAGTGGTTTGTTTTTTTTATTTGATTTAGTTTGATGTACACCGATGCCCCTGTGGAGCTGATAATGAAGTCCAATTTCTTTGTTGAGACGATAATCATTGCCGCTCAATTGAATCCGGTACATGCCAAGATTCGACTGTGCGATGCCTGGTTGATCAATGTCTTCTGAATACACCTGGGGGAGTGTCACAAATGCTCCACCATCTTTGGGCCAATGATGTATCAGCGGTATATCTTCAATATTGATTTCTTTGTACAGGACAGGTTTTTGAATGGGATTGCGCAAAGGAAGCGCATGGACAGCATGTAAACCGGCAGATAAATTTTTGAGTGGCTGTTTAAGTGCCTGAATCGGATTTTGTTTGACACTTATCAATTGCTGTACATGGGAGAGGGTATCTCTGAAAATAAATTTGCTTCTTTCAAGTGATCCGAAAATATTGGATGCGGATCTGTAGCGAGAACCCTTAACATTTTCAAATAACAGAGCAGGTCCCCCTGCTTCGTACACACGATGATGTATGGTGGCCAATTCAAGAAAAGGGTCGACTTCCTCAGTGACCCTTTTCAAGTGACCATTTTTTTCCAGATCAAGTAGGCATTGTTCGAGTGATGAATATGCCATGTATGTTCAATTAAATTCTTTCAAATGCAGAGAAAAAGAAGCTGCCCTCGATGGCTGCATTTTCATCGCTGTCGCTTCCGTGAACAGCATTTTCTCCCACACTTTTTGCATATAATTTTCTGATGGTTCCATCAGCTGCCTGTGCTGGATTGGTAGCACCTATCAGTGTTCTGAAATCCGCTACAGCATTTTCTTTTTCCAATATTGCAGCAACAATGGGACCACTGCTCATGAACGCAACCAATTCACCATAAAAAGGTCTCTCTTTGTGCACTGCGTAAAACTCACCTGCTTTTTCAGCACTGAGTCTGATTGCCTTCATCGCAATGATTTTGAATCCTGCTGCCTCAATGTGTTTTAATATTGATCCTGTATGTCCAGCTGCAAACGCATCCGGCTTGATCATGGTAAAGGTTCTGTTGCTCATATTCGTTTGTAAATTTGGACTGCAAAGTTAATGCTACAATACGCACCCACCAAGAAAAGCTGTACATTTGACAGCCGCATGAAAGATATTCGATCTGTATTTTCATCCATCGCTCCAGCTGACAGCATTGTAATTACCATGCACCAGAAACCTGACCCTGATGCGATGGGATCATCGTTGGGACTTTTCCATTTCCTGCAAGCAGCCGGTTTACATGCGCAGGTGATCTCACCCACCAATTGGGCTGATTTTTTGGACTGGATGCCAGGGATTGATGAGGTTATTGATTATGAGAGCATGCGAGAAAAAGCCAATCAAATCGTTGAACAGGCTGACTGGATTTTTTGTCTGGATTTCAACAATATGTCCAGAACAAAATCAATGGAACAAATACTGCTCAACTCAAAAGCCAAAAAAGTTTTGATTGATCATCACCGGGAACCGCAAACAGATGTTTTTGATTTTGGTATCAGTGATATCAGCAAGAGTTCGACCTCAGAAATGATTTATGATTTCATCGTTTCAACCGGCAAATCCGATCTGATGAACAAAGCATCAGCACAATGTATTTATGCCGGTGTGATGGCTGATACAGGATCCTTTCGGTTTGCATCCACTACAGCCAGTGTACATGTAATGGTAGCACATTTGAAAGGGTTTCAGATTGATCATGCCAAAATACATGCTGCTGTTTACGATAATTTTCATGAAAACAGACTCCGGTTCATCGGGCATGTGCTCACCTACAGAATGGAAATTTTATATGAATACAATACTGCGTTGATTGCCATTCCAAAATCTGATACACAAAAATTTCACATCAAAACAGGTGATACAGAGGGACTCGTCAACTATCCACTTTCAATAAAAGGAATTGAAATGGCAGCTTTGCTCATTGACCGTGACGATGAACGCAAATGGTCATTCAGAAGCAAAGAAAGTTTTGATTGCAACAGTTTTGCCAGAAAATATTTCAATGGAGGCGGGCATTACAATGCTTCTGGAGGAAGAAGTGTTGAATCACTCGAAGAAAATATTGCACAATTCAAGAAGGTATTGAAAGAATTCTCATCTTTACAACAATAATCATACAATGAAACAAACAAATTTTTTATTGGCTGCCGTAGCAGCTATCCTCATCAGCTCATGCTCACAGGTTGGGTTTGAAAAAACCAAATCCGGACTCCAATACAAAATCATCAAATCTGGAGATGGTGAAAAATTGGAACAGGGTGACTTCGTAAAATTTCAATACAAACTCACCTATAAGGATTCAGTTGTGATGAGTACCTATGGCGTATTGCCTGCATATGATCAAGTGGACAGCGTAGGAAGATTCCATGATTTTTCTGAAATCATGACCAAATTGAAAGTAGGTGACAGCCTTATTACATATCAATTCCATGATTCCATGCAAAAAACTTCACAATTTGGAATGCCTCCATATTTGAAAAAAGGTGAAAAACAAGTAGCCTCACTTAAAATCATCAAGGTGTTCAAGAATAAGGCAGATCAGGTGGGAAGAGAACTGGCTTATGCAGATTACCAAAATGAGATCAGCAAACACAAAGAGAAGGAATTGGCAGACATTAAGAAATACGTCGATGCTAAAAATATCCCAGCTCATAAAGTCAACAACAGCGTGTATTTGGTGATGGAGAAAGAAGGAACGGGACGCAGTGCTGACTCCGGACTCATGGTTGGTATTAAATATTCTGGTAAGAGTTTCGATGGAAAATATTTTGATTCAAATGTGGACTCTGCAAAACAAAGCATGGCCCATCCAATGGAAACATTTTATTTTATTTCCAAGAGAGAAGGTGCGATTCAGGGAATGCTTGAGGCCATCACTGCTTTCAAAGTGGGAAGCAAAGGAACCATGTATGTTCCCTCAACACTTGCATACGGTCCACAAGGAAATCCTCCTGTGATCAAACCTTATGAAAATCTCATTTTCGAAATTGAAGTGGTGGAAGTAAAAGAGGCACCAGCGCAACAGCCACAAGGTCCACCTCCAGGCGGTTATTAAACATCTTTAAAAAGGGCAGCTTCGGCTGCCTTTTTTTATGCATGCAATTGCTGGAAAATCGCAATGATTTCCTTTGCAGGTTTCACATCATGCACCCTCAAAATATTGGCACCTTTCATCAAGGCATACATGTTCAAAGCAATTGAGCCGTTCAGGGATTCCTCTGGTGAACTGTTCAATAGTTTATAGATCATTGATTTTCTCGAAACTCCCACCAGTAATGGTTTTTTAAAAGAATTAAACCGGTCAAGGTCCCTCATCAATTGGTAATTGTGTTCAATGGTTTTTCCAAAGCCAAATCCCGGATCGATGATTATTTCTTCAATGCCTCTTGATGCAAGCAATTCAATTTTTTGTGTAAAAAAAGAAAAAATATCATCTGCAATATGATGATAGGTAGGATTGTTCTGCATCGTATCGGGTGTGCCTTGCATGTGCATGCATACAAACGGGACTTTCATCTGTGCAACCTTTTCTATCATCAATGGATCCATATCACCGGCACTGATATCATTTACAATACGGCATCCATGTTCAACAGCATATTGCGCAACAGTTGATTTGGTTGTGTCGATTGACATCCAAACAGATGGATAGGTTTTTGCAACAAACGATATGATCTCTGCAACTCGTTGAATCTCTTCCTCCTCACTGATTTCTTCACTGCCCGGTCTGGAGCTTCTTCCACCAATATCAAGAATATCAACTCCATCGTCAACCATTTTTTCGATCATGGCCTTTGCCTCGTTTAAACCGGATGCTCGGCTGCCGGCATAAAAAGAATCAGGTGTACAGTTGATAACTCCCATGATCTTTGGACAGTCAATGTTTAAAGTATCGTTGCCCGAATGAAGCTTGTACATGTAGTTTCTTTATTACATTTGTAAATCAGATCACAAATTTCGATGAATTCCACTACAAATCTACAATACGATCAGGCAGTTCAATCCTGCAAGGATATTTTCATCAAGAAAACGATCGACTATGGAACTTCTTGGAGATGCCTGAGAATCATTTCCATCACGGATCAGATTTTCATCAAAGCCATGAGGGTTCGGACCATCCAGGAAAAAAAAGTTCAGAAAGTAGGAGATGATATCAATGCTGAATTCAAAGGGATCGTCAACTATGGAATCATTGGACTTATCCAGCTTTCCATGGATGATCAAGCACCACAAGATTTGGATGCAGATCATGTCTCCAAACTGTATGATGAACATATTGCCTTTGCCAGAAATACCATGTTGGACAAAAACCATGATTATGGTGAAGCATGGCGAGACATGAGTCAGGAGAGTTATATCGACCTGATCCTCATGAAACTCAGCAGGATCAGACAAATTCTCTCAAACGACGGCAAAACGATCGTCAGTGAGGGGATTGATGCCAATTTTGTGGACATCATCAATTATGCCCTGTTTGGACTTATTTTAATTGAAGAAGGTAAACCCGGACACAAAGCTTGAACATGACCAAGGCCATTACACATATTTTCAGATTCATTGTCGGCGTGTTGTTTATTTTCAGCGGACTCATCAAGGCGAATGATCCCTCAGGACTGAGTTATAAAATGCAGGAATTTTTTGAGGTGTGGAACTTGTCCGCCTTGAATGATGCCACACTGGTATTCTCCATCTTGATGATTGCGTTTGAAATCATTGCAGGTGTTGCAGTTTTATTGGGATGGCAATTCAAGTTGTTCAGCTGGTTGCTGTTTGTACTGATCATCTTCTTTACTTTTCTAACTGGCTATGCTGTATTATCAGGGGCCATCCGAGAATGCGGATGTTTTGGAGATTGCATCAAGCTGACTGCAGAACAGTCGTTCTTGAAAGACATCATACTATTTGGCATGATTGGTTATCTATTGGCAAAGCGCAATACCGTTCAGCCGTTGTTCAACAATTATATTTCTGCAACGGTTTTGTCATTGTCAACCGTTTTGAGTTTTTTGGTACAAGTACATGTTTTGCAACACCAGCCTTATGTGGATTGTCTGCCATATAAAATTGGAAATGATATTCAGGAAGGGATGAAAGCGCCAGCCGGTTCTGTGCCGGATAGCACTGTTATAAAGTTTGTTTATTTAAAGGATGGAAAAGAGATTGAGTTTGACGCAGAACATTTTCCCGATGATTTCAATGACTCTGCTTACAGCTTTGTAAAACGGTATGATAAATTGATTCGAGAGGGAACTGCCAAACCACCCATCAAAGATTTTGTGATCAATACAGCAGATGGGATAGATACCACACAGGCAATTCTCAATGATCCCAGAGAAATGATGGTGCTGTTCGTCAAGGAGATGAGTGAATATCATGAGTGGGTAGGGGATTTCAAAGCTGTTGCAACGCTGCTGCAGCAGAACGGAAGGCCCATCATCGTTATAACATCTGATTATGATCGAGTAAAAAAAGTATTCGACGAAAATGCAATACAGGTAGCGGTTTACAAGGGTGATGCAGTCGCTATCAAAACCGCAGCAAGATCCACGCCGACGCTTTATCGCATTCAACAAGGTGTTGTTTTGAACAAGTGGGGGCGACTTGATTTAAAAGATGCAATTCAAAATTGATAGCTGTTTATACAATCACAACTTCTTTCACCAGTTCTTCTCCCATGCTTTCATTGATTCTTTGCGCAATCAGTTCTTTTTGAAAGACCAACTCATTTTTTAAAGGGGCAACAGTGGTGTAAATGAACAAGGTATTTTTTCGGATTTCGATTTTATCTGTGTATTTGCTGATGGTTGGTCCCATGATTTTCTCCCAGTGATCTTCGATTTGAAGTGACTGGATATTTTGCTTGATCCTGCTTTGGTTCAGGAATTGTTTCAAGGCATCACCCAGAGATAGCGCATCAGACATTGTCAGAGGTTGATTGTTTGGAAAGGTAAGGAAATATCATCCAAGAGTTGTTGCAATCTATCTGCATGCGTATCAGTCATGAAAACTTGTCCCTGATGTTGAACACATACCCATTCCATCAATTTTTTTAGTCTCTGCTGATCCAGTTTTTCAAAAATATCATCGAGGAGCAGGATAGGTTCAAATCCTTTCTGCTGATGAAGCATTTCAAAGGATGCTAATTTGAGGGCAAACAACATGCTCTTTTTTTGTCCCTGTGAAGCAGTTTGCTTGAATGGGAGTCCATTCATTGATATATCAATATCATCCTTATGGATTCCAATGCTTGTCCGCTGCAATGCGAAGTCTTTTTGTAAACTATTTTTTATATCAATCAAATAGGTCGAAATACTGGTGGATGATTGATAGGAAACAGTGGGTGACTCTCTTTCATCGCTTAAAAATCCGAAGATGTGAAGAATCTTGGGAAAAAACAATTGACAGAAATCCAATCTTTTTTTCAAAATGGGTACCCCATGTTGATAAAGCAACTCATCGTAGCTGTCCAACAGATGCTGGTCAATTTGTTGATAGGGCATCTGTTTTAAAAATCGATTTCTTTCCAACAGGGTTTTGTTGTATTTGATCAGATGAACAAGGTAGTCGTGATCGTATTGTGCAATCAATGCATCAATAAAAGCACGTCGCTCTTCACTGGGACCTGTGATCATTTTTGTGTCATCTGGTGCGATGAAGACCAAGGGGATTTTGCCGATATGATCTGAAAATTTTTGTACAGGAGATAGATCAACCAACAGTTCTTTTTTTCCGTTTTCTCTCAGCAGAACAGAAACTTCTGTTTGTTGCTCATCCATACCAAAACTTCCATTGATCCGAAATCCACTAGTGGGAGTTTCGGAGGACAATGCATCCGGTTTGTTGAAGTAGCTTTTTGTGAATCCCAAATAATAAATGGCATCCAGCAAGTTGGTCTTTCCCACGCCATTGCTGCCACAAAAAGCAACAATCCTCTCCTTGAAATCCAAAGAGAGGGTGTGGTAATTTCTGAACTGAATAAGGTCGATATGGTGAATACCAAACAATGTCTGAAGTAACGGTAAAATTACTGCTATCAGTTCAAAATACCGGTGCCCAAAACGCCTGATTTTCAGGTATGAAATTGCCAATTTCACACTATATTTGCAGATCTAAAAAAAGACCATTTACTGATTATGGCAGCAACCAAGTTCACCAAGGAAACCTACCTGTACTGGTACGAATTGATGCTTTTGCTTCGAAAATTTGAGGAAAAAGCTGGTCAGCTTTACGGAATGCAGAAGATCCGCGGTTTTTGTCACCTCTACATCGGACAAGAAGCGCTTGCTGCAGGATGCATGACAGCAACCAGACAAGAAGACCCTTATATCACTGCTTACAGAGACCATGGTCTCGCATTGGCGAAGGGCATCTCTGCCAATGCCTGCATGGCTGAACTGTATGGAAAAGCTACAGGTTGCTCCAAAGGAAAGGGTGGAAGCATGCACTTTTTTGGCAAAAACGAATATTTTTTCGGTGGACACGGAATTGTGGGAGCACAAATTGGAACAGGAGCGGGATTGGCATTCGCAGAGCAATACAAAGGAACAGACAATGTGTGCTTGACTTTTTTTGGAGATGGTGCAGCGCGTCAGGGTATGTTGCATGAAACTTTCAATCTTGCCATGCTTTGGAAGCTTCCTGTGATTTTCATTTGCGAGAACAACAACTATGCAATGGGTACTTCTGTTGCCAGAACTTCAAACGTTACGGACATTTACAAATTGGCTGATGCATACGACATGCCGGGCGATAAAGTAGACGGAATGAGTCCGGAAGCTGTTCATGAAGCTGTTGCCAGAGCAGTAAAACGTGCAAGGGAAGGTGGCGGACCCACTTTATTGGAAATGAAAACGTACCGATACAAAGGTCATTCAATGAGTGATCCTCAAAAATACCGCAGCAAGGAAGAAGTGGAAGAGTACAAAGAAAAAGATCCAATAGAAGTCACCAAGGTCAAATTGTTAGAAGATTTCAAAGTGGATCCATCCGTCATCGAAGCGATCGATGATAAAGTAAAATCTGTTGTGGATGAGTGTGTCAGATTTGCCGAGGAGAGTCCATGGCCAGATGACAACGAATTGTTGAAAGATGTATATCAACAGGAAGATTATCCTTTTATTGTAGATTAAAAAAATATTTCAAATGTCAGATAAAGCAAAGCTTGAAAAAAACGAAGAAGAAATAGTTGCAAATGCAGCAGGATTTTGGCAAAAAAATTCAAAAGTCATCATAGGCATTGCTGCCTTTGTTGTTGTATCTGTTGGAGGATATCTCGGGTACAAGAATTTTATACAACTTCCCAATGAACAGAAAGCAAGTGAAGAAATGTTCATGGCAGAATCTAATTTTCGTAAAGATTCTTTCGATATCGCTTTGAACGGAACACAGGGCAAAGCTGGTTTTCTCAAAGTCATTTCAAAATATGGCAATACAAACGCAGGTAATCTCGCACAACTTTACGCAGGTGAGTGCTACATGCATTTGGGCGATTTTCAAAAAGCTGTCAAGCATTTGGAGGATTTCAATCCAGGATCTGCCAAGCAAGTTGAAGCTAAAGTAACCGGACTGCTCGGAGATGCATATGCTGAGTTGAAGAAAAACAAAGAGGCAATTGATTTGTATGCAAAGGCAGGATCGCTTTTTCCAGATGATCAATCGATCTCATCAGAGTATCTCTTTAGAGGTGCACTGCTTGCAGAGATCAATGGCAAAACCGAAAAAGCCATTGAACTGTATCAGCAAATCAAGGATAAGTATCCCAGAACCGATAAAGGATTTGTAGTTGATAAATACCTTGCTCGTCTGGGTGTTGTGAAATAAATGAACGTCCACGTTTTCATACCCTGCTTCATTGACCAGTTGTTTCCCAGTGCCGGATTCAACACCATCAAGGTTCTTGAGAAAGCAGGCTGCAAGGTTCATTACAATCCAAAGCAGACCTGTTGCGGACAACCAGCCTTCAATGCAGGATACTGGGGAGAATCCAAAGAAGTTTGCAATAAATTCATATCAGATTTCCAGGATGCAGAAGTAATTGTGATGCCCAGTGCATCCTGTACTGGGTTTGTAAAAAACTATTACAGCAAAATCTATGACAATGCACCCAATCAGAAAGAAATCAAACAGGTACAGTCACGCGTATTTGAATTAAGTGATTTCCTGGTAAATCAGTTGCACGTAGATGATCTTGGTGCCGAATTCAATGGAAAAGTTGCTTACCATGACTCCTGTGCTGCATTGAGAGAATGCAATCTCCGCAAGGAACCCATGCAGTTGTTGTCCAAAGTAAAAGGCTTGGAATTGTTGGCCATCCAAGAGAACGAAACCTGCTGTGGATTTGGTGGTACATTCTCTGTAAAGTTTGAGGGGATTTCCACAGCCATGGGTGAACAAAAAGTCAGCAATGTTGTAAATACAGGTGCCGATTTTCTGGTATCCACCGATATGAGTTGCTTGATGCATTTGGATGGCATCATCCAAAAAAAGGGACTCCCCATCAAAAGCTTGCACCTGGCGGATATACTGGCAAGCGGATATTAATTTTTTTTATGGCATATTGGTTGATCAAGTCAGAACCTTTCAAGTATTCATGGGATCAATTTGTGAAAGATGGTTCCACTTTCTGGGATGGTGTCCGCAATTATGCTGCACGCAACAATCTCCGTTCCATGAAAAAAGGAGATTTGGCCTTTTTTTACCACAGAAATGAGGGATTGGAAATTGTTGGTATCGCCAAGGTCATCAAAGAGTCGTATCAGGATCCAACTACAGATGAACCAGCATGGTTGGCGGTTGATTTCAAGCCTCAGAAAAAGTTGAAAAAACCGGTTTCACTCGCACAAATAAAGGCTGAAAAGTCATTGGCCAATATGGCACTGCTTCGTTTAGGCAGACTCTCCGTACAACCAGTTTTAGAGGTTGAATGGAAGCTGATCATGAAAATGGCCGGCGAGTCGGCAGACTGATATTTTACCCATTCGGATTTCGTCTGGAATACCCGATTTTATTGAGTTTTACACAATTTTTAGTGGATAAATCTTGCCACTTCATTTATTGCTTTTACCCCTTAAATAAAGTAAATTTGTTGGTATATTTCATTACTCACAAGACCCATCTAAACTTCAATGGAAGATCAACTTTTACCGGAACAAACCAACGATAACAACAGAATCATTCCCGTCAATATTGAGGAGCAAATGAAGTCAGCCTACATTGACTACTCCATGAGTGTCATTGTTGGAAGAGCATTGCCAGATGCAAGAGATGGATTGAAGCCTGTTCACCGCAGAATCCTGTTTGCCATGAACGAATTGGGCATGGACTACAACAAACCAACAAGAAAGTGTGCGAGAATTGTCGGTGAGGTGCTGGGTAAGTACCATCCCCATGGTGATACTGCTGTATATGATGCATTGGTTAGAATGGGACAAGAATGGAATACACGTTATCCAACGATTGACAAACAGGGAAACTTTGGTTCACCCGACGGTGAAGGTCCAGCTGCCATGCGTTATACCGAAGCAAGATTGCAGCGAATGGCTGGTTTCATGATGGATGACATCGACAAGGAGACAGTTGATTACCAATTCAATTTTGATGATTCATTGGAGGAGCCTACTGTATTACCTACCAAAATACCCCATCTGTTGATCAACGGCAGCAGTGGTATTGCTGTAGGTATGGCAACCAACATGCTTCCACACAATCTTTCTGAAACCATTGATGGTTGCATCGCATATATCGACAACAGAGACATTACGATTGATGAATTGATGCAACATGTCAAAGCCCCTGATTTTCCTGGTGGCGGTGTTATCTACGGAATGGAGGGTGTGAAATCAGCCATGCATACCGGAAGAGGCAGGGTGGTGTTGAGAGGAAAGGTTTCGATTGAAGCAAAGGCCAATGGACGTGAACAGATCATCATCACAGAAGTTCCCTATCAGGTGAGCAGAGATGCATTGACCGCACGCATCGGACAACTGGTGATCGAAAAACAAATTGACGGCATTACACATGTCAACAATGAGTCCAACGAAAACGAAGGAACGAGAATTGTGATTGACATCAGAAAAGATGCGGTTGCAGGTGTAATTGTGAATCAACTGTACAAGTATACTGACTTGCAGACTTCATATGGCATCAACAATGTGGCCATCGTCAAAGGTCGCCCCAGAATTCTCAGCCTGAAGGATCTGATCTCCACCTTTATTGAATTCCGCCACGATGTTGTTGTTCGCAGAGCTCAGTATCAATTAAAAGAAGCTGAAAAGAAAGCCCATATTCTTCAAGGTTACCTGATTGCGTTGGATAATTTGGATGCAGTCATCGAACTGATCAGAAAAGCGGCCAATCCGGAAGTTGCAAAAGAAGGCCTGATGGCTAATTTCGGAATGAGTGAAATACAGGCCAAGGCTGTGCTTGAATTGAGGTTGCAGCGACTGACCGGAATGGAAATTGAAAAAATTCGTGAGGAATACAACGAGATCATGAAATTGATCGCGGGACTCAAAGAATTGCTTTCGAATGAAGGCATGAGATATGACCTGATCAAAACAGAATTGACAGAAGTCAAGGAAAAATTTGGAGATGAGCGCCGTACAGAAATCACTTACCTCGACAACGAAGTGAGGATGGAAGATCTCATCAAAGAGGAAGATGTTGTCATCACTGTTTCACATTTGGGATATGTAAAACGCACATCAGCCGATGAGTACAGGGCGCAAAAGAGAGGAGGAAGAGGTTCGATTGGCGGAAGAACAAGAGAAGAGGATTATATTGAACATTTGTTTGTAGCGTCTACGCATCATACATTGTTGTTCTTCACTGAAAAAGGAAGATGTTACTGGTTGAAGGTTTATGAAATTCCGGAAGGAGAGAAGCAAAGCAAGGGCAGGGCTATTCAAAACCTGATGCAACTGCCAAC
Organism: Bacteroidota bacterium; assembly: GCA_041183265.1. Taxonomy (GTDB): domain Bacteria; phylum Bacteroidota; class Bacteroidia; order Chitinophagales; family Chitinophagaceae; genus Pollutibacter. The sequence continues at coordinate 12,914 of JBEGMC010000017.1, read as the reverse complement.
AGATGACAAGATCAGGGCCATCATTGATGTGAAAAATCTGCAGGATGAAGAGTTTGTAAACAATCACTTCATTGTATTGTGCACCAAACAGGGTATCATCAAAAAAACAGAACTGGCTGACTTCAGTCGCCCGCGTGCAACCGGTGTCAATGCCATTACCATTGTGGAAGGTGATCAACTGTTGGATGCCAAACTTACAGATGGCAAGTGTGAGGTGATGTTGGCTGTAAAATCAGGCAGGGCGATCCGTTTCCCTGAAGAAAAAGTAAGACCGACCGGCAGGGGAGCAATAGGGGTAGCTGGAATAGAAGTGGATGATGCCAAAGACGAAGTGGTGGGTATGATCTGTGTACACGCAGAGGATAAAACCAGAACGGTATTGGTAGTATCTGAAAAAGGTTATGGAAAAAGAACCCAGGTAGATGAATACAGAATAACCAACAGGGGTGGAAAAGGCGTCAAGACCATCAGCGTTACAGAAAAAACCGGTAATTTGGTTGGTATATTGGACGTGGTTGAATCAGAGGACCTGATGATCACCTGTGAATCCGGCGTCACCATTCGCATGAAAATTGCTGAAATCAGCGAACAGGGAAGAGCTACGCAGGGAGTGAAGCTGATTCGATTGGATGATGAAGATGCCATCGCAGCGCTTACCACCTTAAATGAAGTGTCTGAATCCGAGGAGGAGCAGCAAGTAGAAAACAACGATGAAACACCAACAACAGAAACCAACTAAAATTCCATACAAAACGACAAAAATGAAAAAAATCCTCTTTTCGGTTTTCTCTTTGTTTGCATTGTTGATGGCAAACGGTCAAAACCTTACCAAGGTCAAAGATGCAATCACTGCCAAAAAATATGCAGAAGCCAACACACAGTTGGATGAAATGATCAACAATCCCAAATACCAAAAGAATGCCGATTTGTTTTATCTGAAGGGAAAGATCTTCAGTGAAATTGCTGTTGATACCAATCTTGCTAAAAACTATCCCAATGCTGTAGAAAACTCACTGGAGTTTTTCAAAAAAGCTGTTTCCATCGACAGCAACAAATTTACCATGACCGTTACATTGGAAGGAGCACAGGCATTGTTCAATATCTATGCAATCCCTTACAACAAGGGTGTAAAAGAATTGGATGCAAAAGAATATGACAAATCCCTGAAATCACTTCAATTGGCGGATGCATCAGGAAGATTCATTTTCAGCAGGGGACTCGGTTTGTCACCTCTGGATACCAACCTGACTTTTTACACTGGCTTCGCAGCATTGTTGGCAGGTAAGGAAGATGTTGCATCGGAATATTTCACCAAATTGGCCAATATCAATATTGCTGAAAAGGGATTCGAAGATGTTTACAAGAATCTCATGATCTATCATTTCAACAAAAACAATATAGCAGCGTTTGAAAAATACCGCACACAGGGACTCAAATTATATCCGAAAGAAGAATATTTCACCTATGATGAAGTGATGTTCATCAATGACATGAGGGACAAGGAAGAAAAGATGAAGAGAATTGAAGCAAAGGTTGCCAGCGACCCACAGAACATTGATGCTTTGTCTATTCTTACTGAAATTCTATTTGGACGTTTATTTGACCTTGACAATCCATATTACAAAAACGAAGCTGACTATGACGCTGCAGAAGCAAAATTGGTTGGCTTGTACAATCAAATGGCAGCAGCAAGACCAGAAGACGGACTCATGCCTTTCAACGCGGGTGTAGTATACGTAAACAGGGCATTTGAAATGAACAACAAGATTTCTGATATCAATGATAAAATCAGAAAATTCAATGATAGCCAGAAACCAGATAAGACTGGTAAAATTCCGCCGCCGCCTAAAGAATTAACAACCCAGAGAGAAGAAATCCGTACAAAACAATTGGCAGCATACGACAAAGGATTGCCTTATCTATTAAAGGCTCAGCCCATGTTAGAAAAGAAAGTTTCTGATAAGAATGTTGGTCAGACATATAAAAAGCTCATCAGCATATTAATCGACATTTACTCATCCAAAAGACAACTTTCGAAAGTTCCTGCTGACAAGGCGAAATTTGAGGCAGAAGAGAATAAATGGAACAAAGAATATGATCGAGTAAGCAACATTCATTAAAGAATTGAACCTCATCCAAGGATGGGGTTTATTCTTGATAATTATATTTAACATAATATAAATTATAAGAAATAAATCTGATTTTTCGAATCGTTGTATTTACAGTAAATTGAATATCAATTGGTTTATATGAAAAGAAGATCCTTTATCAGGAATGGAATATTGGCAGGGACTTCCATTTCGAGCATCTCTCGTAACATGTCTAACAGTGCAACAGCAGTAAAACCATTGATTGTTTCTACATGGGACTTTGGAAGGTTTGCCAATGCTGAGGGCTGGAAAATACTTGCTTCAAATGGCCATGCCTTGGATGCTGTTGAACAGGCAGCCCGGGTTACAGAGGCCGATGAGTCCAATAAAACCGTTGGATACGGTGGATATCCCGACCGTGACGGCCGCGTTACGCTCGACGCCTGTATCATGGATGAAAGCGGCAATTGTGGCTCTGTAATGGCCCTGGAACATATCAAACATCCGATCTCTGTAGCGCGTAAAGTGATGGAAAAGACTCCCCATATCATCCTTGTGGGTGATGGAGCCCTTCAATTTGCCCTGGAAAATGGGTATAAAAAAGAGAATTTATTGACACCTGACAGCAAAAAAGCTTGGGAGGATTGGTTGAAAAATTCAAAATATGAGCCAGTAATAAACATTGAAAATCAATTGTATAAAAAGCAAGACAATAGCTTTGCTTTAGGTGGTATCAATAACCATGATACCATCGGATTGTTGGCATTGGATGCATCCGGACGCCTGAGTGGTGGTTGTACCACCAGCGGCATGGCTTTTAAAATGCATGGAAGGGTTGGTGACTCCCCTGTTATTGGCGCGGGACTTTTTGTGGACGGTGAAGTAGGTGCGGCTACGGCAACAGGTGTTGGAGAGGAAGTTATCCGTTGTGTTGGTTCGCACTCGGTGGTTGAGTACATCAGAAGCGGATTGACTCCCGGGGAAGCTTGCAAAAAAATGGTGGAAAGAATTGCCAAACGAGATCTTCAAAAAGCCAAAACCCTTCAAATCGGATTCCTGGCCATTGATAAGCTTGGTAATGTAGGTGCTTATGCAATGCAAAAAGGATTCACATATTCGTTGAAGACCAGTACCGAAGAAAAAGTAATTGCCGCAGAAAGTTATTTTGATTGATATGCCATTTGAATTAGAAGTCATTGCTTTTGACCTTGCTTCCTGTTTTACAGCTGAAAAAGCAGGTGCTCACCGGATAGAACTATGTGCCAATCCACATGAAGGCGGCACTACCCCATCACTGGGTATGATTCGCTTGGCACGAAAAGCCACCTCCATCCAACTCTTCCCCATCATTCGTCCACGTGGTGGTGATTTTCTCTACGACAATGCTGAATTTTTATCCATGATCGAAGACATCCATATTGCCAAAAATGAGGGTTGCGATGGCGTGGTCATCGGCATGTTGAAAAAAGACGGCTCCATTGATATCGATGCATGCCACGAGTTGATCCATCATGCCAACGGGATGGAAGTTACATTTCACCGGGCATTCGACCGCGTGCATGATCAGGAAAAAGCATTGGAAGATGTAATCAAACTTGGTTGTACACGCATACTTACTTCTGGCGGTTATCCCACTGCCATGGAGGGAAAAGACCAACTTCAACAACTTGTTTCGCTTGCGAATCGTCGGATAAAAATCATGGTTGGCTCCGGAGTCAGATCCTCCAACATCAAAGAGATGCAGGCTCATACAAAAGCATCTGTCTTCCATGCTTCGGCTCGAAAAAGTGTTTCTTCCCTGATGCAGTACCAGCACTCCTCCATGAGTGAACGGTTGGAAAAAATCACCATTGATGAGCAGGAAGTACGTTTGCTGCGTTCATCATTGGATGAGATTTTCGCTTAATTTTAAGCAACGATGTCTTTCCAGCTGAAATCACCCTTGTTTCTCTCATTATCCATTGCAACTTCTTTGTCGCTTGGTTATTTTTTATTCATTCACCAACCAAAGGTTGATTACAATACAGATGTAAAACCAATCCTGAATCAAAAATGCATTTCCTGTCACGGTGGTGTCAAGAAAAAAGGTGGATTCAGTCTGCTCTTTCAAGAGGAAGCACTGGCACCTACCGAATCTGGCAAACCTGCCATTATCCCGGGTGATGCGAAGAACAGCGAAATGATCAAACGGCTCTATGCAAAAGACCTTGATGAACGCATGCCTTACCATGAAGAAGAGTTGTCCGATCAGGAAAAAAAGATTTTAGAAAACTGGGTTGATCAGGGTGCAAAATTTTCAACACACTGGGCATACTTACCCGTTCAACAAACCAATGTTCCCTCTGGCGGATTCTTTTCATTCTTTCGAAATAAGGATGGCAATGACATTGATCGTTTCATTGATCAGCAATTGGATAAGGTTGGACTGAAAAGATCTAAGGAAGCAGATAAAAAAACATTGTTGCGCAGGGTTTCACTTGATTTGATTGGAATGCCAGCGCCCAAACATATACAAGCAGCTTTTTTGTCTGACAGTTCCTCCGCTTCGTATGAAAAGCTGGTTGACAGTTTGCTCCAGCTTCCTGCTTATGGAGAGCGGTGGACTGCCATGTGGATGGACCTTGCAAGGTATGCCGACAGCAAAGGATACGAACGTGATTATATCCGATCCATATGGCGTTACAGGGATTGGCTGATCAATGCATTCAATCAGGATAAGCCTTATGATCAGTTCATTACAGAACAGTTGGCAGGAGATCTCTTGCCCAACCCATCTGATGATCAATTCCTTGCGACTGCCTTTCACAGAAATACGATGAACAATGATGAGGGTGGCACCGACAACGAAGAATTTAGAACTGCCGCGATCATTGATCGCGTGAACACGACATGGGAAACCCTTTTAGGAACAAGCTTCGCCTGCGTACAATGCCATAGCCATCCCTATGATCCATTTCGTCATGAGGAATATTATTCTTTCATGGCATTTTTCAATAATTCACGAGACGAAGACACCTATGATGAATATCCATTGTTGAGAGAGTTCAGAAACAACAGCGTTCTTCAATATGACTCTGTTTTGAACTGGCTGCAAACCAAAGCAAATCCATCTACCAAAAATTTTTACAAAACACTTGTAAAAACAGGACAACAATGCATCAACAGTCTAACAGCTGATTCTCTTGCCAATGCTGCACTGGAGGACACCAAATTTCTTCGCATGAGAAAAAATGCGTGGGCGAGAATCAAAGCAGTTGGCTTGAAAGATAAACAAGTGTTGTACATCCGTTACCGCATGCCGGTCAAATTTGGGAAATTAGATTTTTATGCATCTTCTACAGATGCAAAACCTTTTGCATCAACCCGGATTCAACAAACAAAAGATGGATGGCAATTGCTGGCCGTCCCCATGCAAACATTTTTTGATGGAAGAAAAGACATCTATGTTCACTTTGATAGTCCACTGCTAAAATCCAACAACGAAAACGGTCCGGTTTTTGATTGGTTCTGCTTTGCCCCATACTTTCCCGGTAGCAATGATCCATCATACAATAAATATTTTGCAACATTTACAAATCTGCTCAATCGTCCGGATGCTGAACTCACTCCTATCATGATGGATAATCCATCTGATTTAAAGCGAAATACCTATGTTTTTGAAAGAGGCAATTGGTTGTTGAAAACAAAGTTGGTAGAGGCCAATATCCCTTCCATTTTCAACCCACAAAACAAAACTTACAGCAACAGGCTCGATTTGGCGAGATGGATGACCGACAAACAAAATCCACTTACTGCCAGAACCATGGTCAATCGTTTATGGGAGCAATTGTTTGGACAAGGAATTGTTGAAACATTGGAGGACTTGGGTTCTCAGGGAGCATTGCCAACACATCAGCAACTGTTGGATCATCTTTCTTATCGATTCATGCATGAGGATCAGTGGAGCGTGAAGAAAACCTTGAAAAGAATGGTCATGTCTGCCACGTATCGACAATCATCCATCGTTGATAAAAAAACGCTTGAAAAAGACCCACTGAATAAATGGTATGCAAGAGCCCCTCGCGTAAGATTGTCTGCCGAGCAAATCAGAGATCAGGCATTGGTTATTTGTGGCGCCTATAGCAATAAAATGTTTGGTCCTAGTGTGATGCCCTATCAACCTGAAGGCATTTGGGCATCGCCTTATGATGGCAGGACATGGCAGCAAAGCAAGGGTGAGGACTTATACCGCAGGGCTATTTACACCTATTGGAAAAGAACAGGACCCTATCCTACCCAAATCAATTTTGATGGAACAGCCAGAGAAGTTTGTGTGAGCAGACGCATCAGAACCAATACACCATTGCAGGCGTTGAATTTATTGAATGACAGTACCTATTGGGATTTGTCGGTAAAGTTTGCACAAGGTATACTGGACAAGCATCCTAAAAACATGGACAAAGGAATTGTTCATGCCTATGAGACGGCGGTAGGCAATCATCCGGATCCAAGCAAAGTGAAATTGCTTAAAAATTTATATTGGACATCCTTTCGTGCAATTCAAAAAAATCCCGAGAAGACCAAAGCATTGTTGAGTGACTCATGTATGAACAGAACCCATGAACTCGCTGCTATGGCCATCACCGCCAATGCAATTTTGAACCTGGATGAAGTGATTACCAAAAATTAGTACTGATGAGAAAAATGAGCATCCAACAAGAAGCAAAAAAAGCCGGACTGGAATTCCAGACACGCCGGCATTTTTTACAGCAATGCAGAACTGGAATGGGCATGCTGGCCTTGGGATCTTTGCTGGACGGATGCAATTATTTTGGCGGCAAATCTGCTGATGCTGGTTTGCTCAATGCCAATCCCCTTTCAGCAAAAGCTTCTCCCCTTCCGGGTAAAGCCAAGTCTGTCATTTTCCTTCACATGGCTGGTGCACCCTCTCAATTGGAAATGTTTGATTACAAACCTGCCCTGCAAAAAATGGATGGAATGGATTGTCCTGATTCATTTCTCCAAGGAAAAAAATTTGCTTTCATCAGAGGTGTTCCACAACTGTTGGGTCCACAGGCTACTTTCAAACAATACGGTGAAAGCGGCATCTGGTTATCGAATCACATGCCCTATTTCCCATCCATCGTGGATGAAGTCTCGATTCTTAAAGCTGTTTCAACCGATCAGTTTAATCATGCACCTGCACAATTGCTGATGCATTGTGGTACAGCAAGATTGGGTCGACCGAGCATGGGGTCTTGGGTAACGTATGGACTCGGATCGGAGAATTCCAATTTGCCCGGTTTTGTTGTGCTGACATCCGGAGGTAGAAATCCAGATGCAGGAAAGAGCGTTTGGGGAAGTGGATTTTTACCTTCCGTTTACCAAGGTGTACAATGCCGTTCGGAAGGTGATCCGGTGTTATTTCTAAAAGATCCCCATGGAATTGACCGCGACATGCGAAAGGCATCTATCGAAGCCATCAATCAAGTCAATGAACTGTCTTATCAGGAATTTCAAGATCCGGAAATTCTTTCCCGCATATCGCAATACGAAATGGCATTCAACATGCAGATCGCAGTTCCAGATGTAATGAATATTGCTGATGAACCGGAATACATCCACCGCATGTATGGAACCGTTCCAGGGAAAGAATCCTTTGCCAACAATGTATTGCTTGCACGAAAGTTGGTTGAGAAAGGAGTACGTTTTGTACAACTCTTTGATTGGGGTTGGGACAGTCACGGTACCGATCCGGGTACCGCACTCGATTTGGGATTTATTGACAAGTGCAGACAGAATGATCAGGCGGTCACTGCATTGCTGATGGATCTTAAACAACGCGGACTCCTGGACGAAACACTTGTCGTGTGGGGTGGTGAATTTGGAAGAACTCCTATGCAAGAAAACAGAGACGGAAAACAAAATGTATTCAAAGGAAGAGATCATCATTCTGATGCATTCTGCATGTGGATGGCAGGTGGCGGCATACGCAAAGGCTTTACTTACGGCGAAACTGATGAGATTGGTTACAATGCAGTGGATGGAAAAGTATCCGTGTTCGATATCCAGGCCACCATTTTGAAACAGCTGGGATTTGATCATACTGCATTTACATATCCTTTTCAAGGAAGGAATTTCAGATTGACCGACGTATTCGGGAAAGTAATTGAACCAATTATTTCCTGATCATGAAAACATTCATCGCACATCTCCATCCCCTGCTGGTTCATTTACCTATTGGTGTATTGCTGGTATTTCTGTTGCTGGAATATTTGCGTAGAAATGAGAAATATAAATTGATTGCACCCATCAACAACATTCTTTTTTTTATTGGGATTGCCGCAGCAATACTCTCCATCATCACCGGACTCCTCAATGCAGAGTTATCAACCTATCCGGATGATGATATCTTTTGGCACAAGTGGACTGCCATTGGCACTACACTGATGTATATGGTTTACTTTGTGCTGAGGAATCGTATTTTTCACCAACCTGTATATGTTTTCGGATTTTTCATACTGCTATTTTTTTCAATAGCAGCAACCGGTCACCTGGGCGGTGTGTTGACACATGGAGAAAATTACTTGAGTTTTGAAGAGGATGATCAACAGAACATACAACCGCTTCAAATAAAAAATATACAGGAAGCAAGGGTGTATGAGGATTTGGTACAATATATTTTTGATAAAAATTGTGTTTCCTGCCATGGTGCTCAAAAACAAAAAGGGCAGTTGAGATTGGATGATTATCAATATGTATTGACAGGTGGAAAATCAGGTAAAATCATTCAATCGGGTGATATCAGCAAAAGTGAAATGATTCGCAGAATATTGTTGGATGAATCAGATGACAAGCACATGCCCCCCAAAGGCAAATTGCCTTTGCGGGATTTTGAGGTTCAAATCTTGAAATGGTGGGTCCAATCCGGTGCAAACAACCTGCAGCATGTCAGCGAATTTAATCCAGACTCCTCAACTGCCAAAGACATCAAACAATTTCATCAGACCTTCTCAAAACAATCAACAACCATTCAGGTAGCTCGTCCGGTGATCAAAGTGGTGGATGCTGAACTTCTCCTTCAATTGCAATCCATCGGCTGCACCGTTACGCCTTTGTCTCAGCAGGAAAATTATTACAGGATAGTCGCTTACAATATGAAAGATTCTATCAACAGGATCATGGAGATTTTACAGAAAATAGCACCACACGTGGTTGAGTTGAAATTGTCCTTTACCAATGCGGATAATGCTTCTCTCCAGTACATATCAAAGTTTGTCAATTTGGAAAAATTATGGTTGGATCATACTGGAGTAAGTGTCGAGGGACTCAAAAGCATTACCAATTTGAAAAATTTGAAATACCTCAATTTATACAAAACAAACATGGAGAATCAGGAAATCGCTGCGATCAATTTCTCCAAAGAAATGCAGGTTATATCTCCCACTCCAAAAGATACAGCCTTGATTGCAAGTGATTCAGTATTGATCTCTGCGATCAAGAAATGATTGATCTGAAACTTTTCAGCAATTTGAGCTGGTTCATTGTTCTGACAAGATTGTTATCGGGGTAACTGATCGAATAATAGCTGTCATTGTTGATGTAGTCAGTAAAAAAACGCAGTGCCTGCATGTAGATCATAAATTCACCTGCATAATTGAGATGATGTATTTCATCCTCACTCATTTGATCTGCCATTTTTTCTTTGTATCCTTCAATGATTGCCTGGTAATAATCTTTTCTCGCTTCCACCAAATGGAGATCTTTTTCCTCCTCATTTGCAGGCGAGAGATATGTTCTGAACATATCACCTAAATCACTGATAAAAAATCCAGGCATTACCGTATCAAGATCAATCACACAGATTCCCTGTTCTTTTTCATTGAACAATACATTGCTGATCTTGGTATCGTGATGAGTAACCCGTGATTTAAAAGAACCGGCATTCAAAATTTTATCATAGAAAGAAACGATGGCATGATCATCTTCTATTGCAGCAATGATCGATGTTGTTTCCTTGATTCTTTCAGGATTTCCGTTTTTAAGTGCGTCTCTGAATTGTCTCCATCTGAATGCAAGATCATGGAAGCCGACAATGGTAGGCTTCAATTTTTCCACTGCAAAATCCTTGAAGGAAGCAGTAAAATTCGCGAATTGTTTAGAGGCTTCGTATGCTTGATCTGGCATCTCGCAAACATTGATGGAATGTGCGTTTTCAACAAAGGGAATCAGTCGATAATAAGCATCGTTCATCAAGCAGTAATGCTCACCGGAAATAGTTTGAATGGGACATGGCAAGATGGTGTTGGATCCTGTCTGCTTGAGCCATGCAGAAAGTTGTTCAATATTTTCTGCGATGCGTTCAGGCCATTTGAAAACGGAATGATTGACCTGCTGCAGAATGTACAAATTCTTTCCGTCTTTCTTTACCACATACGTATGGTGGATGAGCCCAGAGCCAAATGACTCAATGACATGCGTTGAAACTGGCTCAACAAATGCAGCCAATACATTGTGGAGGGTTTCCATTTAATAGAGTAATCTTACTTTGATGGCACCTTTTACTTTCTTCAATACTTCAACGGCGCTTTTAGACAATTTGGTGTCGATATCAAGCACTACATAGCCGATTTCATCATTTGTTTTGAGATATTGTCCCAATACATTGATTTTATGTTCAGACAAACTGCTGTTGATTTCAGAAAGTACACCTGGAATATTGTTATGAATATGCAAGATGCGGTGAGTTTTCTCCTGTTGTGGAAGGCTCAGTTCAGGTACCGTATGAGAGCCTGTCGTGGCACCTGTTTCCAGATAACTCAACATCTTGGCACTCACATCCTCACCTATATTGTATTGCGCTTCCTCTGTAGAGCCGCCAATATGAGGTGTCAACAAAACATTCGGGAGTCCTTGCAAAGGGGACTTGAATGCATCCCCATTTTTTTCAGGCTCCCATGGAAATACATCAATTCCTGCACCTGAGAGGTGTCCTGATAACAATGCCTGACGAAGTGCATCCAAATCAACCACTTCCCCTCTGGCATAATTCAACAGGATGGATCCTTTTTTGAATTGCTTGAGCAATGTTTTATTGATGAGGTTTTTTGTTTGACTCGTCTCAGGGATGTGCAGCGAAATGATATCTGATTTTGCGACAAGTTCTTTCAATGATTTCTTGGATACTGCATTCCCGAGTGGGAGTTTTGTTGCCACATCATAAAAAAGCACTTTCATACCCATCGCTTCGGCGAGGATACTTACCTGTGATCCTATGTTCCCGTATCCAATGATACCCAGTGTTTTCCCCCTCAATTCAAAACTTCCTTTGGCGTCTTTGTTCCAAATGCCTTCATGTGCTGACTTATTTTTGTCAATGATCTTTCTGATCAGCATGATGGAGGCGCCAATGATCAATTCAGCCACTGATCTGGTATTGCTGTAAGGGGCGTTGAAAACAACCACTCCTCTTTTTCTTGCCTCTGATAAGTTAACTTGATTGGTACCTATACAAAAACAGCCAATGGCTTGCAATTTCTTAGCCTGTTGCAAGACACGCTCTGTAATCATTGTCTTGGACCTGATTCCAATTAAATGTGCATCTTTTATTTCCTGAATGAGTTGTGACTCAGGCAGTGCACCGGAAAATTTCTTGATGTCAACATACCCAGCATCTTTGAAAATCTTGATGGCAGCATCACTGATGTTCTCGAAAAAAACAATTTTTATTTTGTCTTTCGGATAACTGGTTGGCGTTGGGTGACTCATTAGAAATTTCAGTAATTTTATGCGAATTTAACAACTTCTAACCCCTATTCCAATTAAAGACCTGTGATGTTGAAAATCAAAGTATTCCTGGGACTATTCTTTGCATTTTCCAGTCTCTTTTATTTTGTTGAAAATTATTTTCTGGGAAAAACAGCCTCGAACAAGGATGTGCTCATCGAGAAGGTTGTAATTCCTCCCACCACCAGCTTGAACACTACGGAAGAGCAACTCCGAAAGTCCTCTTCAAAATTTTTTGAGGAAAGTCTTGTTCGAACCCGATTCAATGGAGCCATGCTGGTAGCACACAATGGGAAGATCGTATTTGAGGAATACGAGGGGTTGAAGGAAGTCATCAAAGGTGATCCCATCGATTCTGCCACCTCATTTCATTTGGCATCTGTTTCCAAGACGTTTACTGCCATGGCTGTTTTAAAATTATGGGAGGACGGAAAGATCAATATTGATGAGAAAGTAGGAAAATATATTTCCGGATTCCCCTTCGCACAGATCACGGTCAGGAATTTATTGAGTCACCGTTCGGGTTTGCCCAATTATGTTTATTTCGCTGAACAAGTTGGATGGAACAGGAAAAATTACCTGCACAACAACGACATGCTCAATTTACTGATTGCAAACCGGTCAAGGTTAAAAATAGGCAGACCCAATGCGTATTTTGATTATTGCAATACCAATTATGCCATCCTCGCAATAATAGTAGAAAAGGTGTCCGGTCAGTCCTTTTCAGCATACATGGATCAGACTTTTTTTGCACCGATAGGCATGATGAACACATTTGTGTTTGACATCAACAAAACAGAGAAAGTCCTGCCCTCCTTCAAATACAACAACCGCCTGGAACCAATGATGTTCCTGGATGCAGTATATGGAGATAAGAATATTTACAGCACTACCAGAGATCTATTAAAATGGGATATTGCCATCAACAGCGGGAAATTGTTCAAACAGGAAACATTGGAACAGGCATTTCGAGGATACAGCTATGAACGCAAGGGTGTCAAGAATTATGGTTTGGGATGGAGACTCTATGAAATGCCATCCGGTAAAAAAATTGTATAC
>JBEGMC010000016.1:0-19393 GCA_041183265.1 Bacteroidota bacterium | reverse complement strand
CTTATATTTCAGCGGGTTATTCTTCTTATTTATTTTATCACAAAAAAATATTCACAATTCTGAATTCGCAAATATTTTTTCAATTGCAACAGCAGTTTTTAATATTATAAAAAATTTGATTTATTCAACTGGAATAATTATTTATAAAAATTCTAGTAAATACACTGCATTTGCCAATAACTTAATTTAAATGTTCCTCCTCCAAAACATATCATCCCCTAGTGTTTCTACAGTGCTGATTTTTGGTACAGTGGGAATGTTGGTTTTGGCAATAGGCCTGATCAGTTTTGTTGTTTTTCATCAAAGGCGAATCATCAAATACCAGCAAAGACTTCAAAGATTGGAGGATGAACAACAGCAAATTCTGCTAAATGCTTCAATCAGGTGGCAGGAGGAAGAACGCCAGCGGATTGCAGCAGACTTGCACGATGATGCTGGTCCCCTGCTTGCCACAGCACGACTCTACTTAAACGACAACCTGGTTAAACAAGACACGGCTACACAACTTCAAAGCATCTACAGCGCAAAACAAATTATCGATGACACCATCCAACTGATTCGAAATATTTCACACAGCCTGATGCCGCCAACGCTTAAAAACTTTGGACTCGAATCGGCTATCAATGATTTGTTCCAAAAAATAAGCGGATCCGGTGCCATCAACGCCAGCTGCAGATTCCATGAATACAAAGAACGCATGGTTGCTCAAAAGGAATTGCTGATTTTCAGGGTTCTTCAGGAACTGATCAACAATATCCTTAAACACAGCAATGCCAGCTTTATTCACCTTACGCAAAATATTCTTGATGATAAATTTTATATCTGGGTCAACCATGATGGAAAAGGAATCACACAGGAAGATTTTGAAAATATCAACAAGAGTTCAGTAGGACTCGGACTCAAAAATATCCAAAGCAGAATGAAAGTTCTGAATGCCAATATCCTCTTTGAAAAAGATCCAAGCCAAACCTTTTACAAGGTTACCATTGAATTGCCTGTCATCACGGGCAAGTTGAATTGATTGGAAACTTTTAAAACAAGCGTGCATGCAAGTAATCCGTGTCGGGATTGCCGATGATCATAAAATCTTCCGGAAAGGTATCATTCTATCCCTTCGTCAGTATACCAATATCTCATTTGTGTTGGAAGCAGAAAATGGTGACGACCTGCTTGAACAACTGAAAACAAATCAGCCAGATATCATGTTGCTGGATCTCCGCATGCCGGGGAAAGACGGAATTGAAACCACAAAAGAAATCAGCAAACTATACCCAAACATTCGAATTTTGATCATCACAATGTTTGAGGACGAAAGATATGTGAGCCACCTGATGGAAAATGGTGCCAATGGTTACCTGCTGAAAAATGCAGAACCAGCCGAAATCAAAAAAGCTATCATGGAAGCATTCGTCAGAGGCTATTATCTCAACAATTTTGTAAACCGCATCCTGCTGAAAAAATCATCTGCCAGAATAAAAAATGCCCCATCCCTTAACAATGAAATCGTTATTTCAGAAAGGGAAAAAGAAGTGGTAAGCCTCATATGCAGAGAATTCACCGCTTCAGAAATTGCCGACAAACTATCCATCTCACCCAGGACAGTGGAATCCATCAAAGATCGATTGATGGAGAGATTTGGGCTTAAAAACACAGCAGGACTGGTTTTTTTCGCCGTTAAAAATGAGCTGATCGACTGATGTCCCTCCAGCATTCCCACCCGCCTTTTACCAGAGGCATTTCATAACTTTGCAGTGTATGAGCAAAAAAGGAAAAGTACTGGTTGCGATGAGCGGAGGTATAGACAGTACCGTTGTTGCATTGATGCTACACGAACAAGGTTATGAGGTGATTGGGATTACCATGAAAACATGGGATTATGCAACTGCCGGTGGAAACAAAAAAGAAACCGGATGCTGTAACCTGGATTCATTCAACGATGCAAGGGCGGCAGCTGTTCATCATGGATTTCCACACTATATCATAGATATCAGAGAAGAATTTGGTGATGCCGTTATTGAAAATTTCATAGAAGAATACATGGCAGGGAGAACCCCCAATCCATGTGTGATGTGCAATACACATATCAAATGGAGGGCCCTGCTCAAAAGAGCCAACGCGCTTGATTGTGAATTCATCGCGACAGGCCACTATGCCAATATCAGAGAAGAAAACAATCGCTACATCATCAGCAAAGGAATCGACGAAACCAAAGACCAGAGTTATGTGCTCTGGGGACTCCAACAGGACCTGCTATCCAGGACCATGCTGCCTCTTGGCAGCTATCGAAAAACGGCCATTAGACAAATGGCATTGGATTTCGGCTATCCGGAGTTGGCCAAAAAAAGTGAGAGCTATGAAATTTGCTTCGTTCCAGACAATGACTACAGAGGATTTTTGAAAAGAAATGTGGAGGGCATCGACGAAAAACTCAAAGGAGGCCTGTTCGTTGACAAACATGGAAAAATATTGGGCAAACACAGCGGTTATCCCTTTTATACAATTGGACAGCGAAAAGGACTGGAAATCACCCTGGGAAAACCTGCATTTGTAACCGCTATTGATCCCCTAACCAACACTGTTGTATTGGGTGATGAGGAAGATCTGCTGAAAAATGAAATGCACGTTGGACAGGTGAATATGATCAAATATGACCATATTGAGGATGGCAAAGAGTCAATTGTAAAGATTCGCTACAAAGATGCGGGCAATCAGGCAACCCTTTTCAATGAAGGAAAGAACATCGGCGTACATTTTTACGACAATGCCAAAGGCATTGCACCAGGTCAATCTGCTGTATTCTATGAAGGAAACGATGTAATAGGTGGCGGCATTATTCAAAGAGAAAAATAAGATGCATCCAACCCGTTACATCATATACACCATACTGGTCTTGCTCAGCTGGAGCTGCAAGAAAACAACTGAAACACTCAGCAGCAAAAGTATTCAAGACTTCATGCCACTTGCAATTGGAAAATTCATCATTTACAATCTAGATTCAACTGTTTACACCAACCTTGGCAGCAAGATGGAAGTCCGCAGTTACCAGATCAAAGACACCATTCAATCTTTTACCACCGATAACCTGGGAAGAAAAGTATTCAGAATATCCAGATTGTTAAGAAGCAAGGCCGACAGCAACAATTGGCTCAATATATACACCTACAACGCCATCGCAGACAGCACCCAACTTGAAATCATTGAATCCAACCAAAGATACCTGAAACTGATGTTGCCGATCAAAGACGGTTTTTCATGGAAAGGGAATACCTATATCAATACCACCACTTACCCGGAATTGCAATTTTTAAACAACTGGGAATACAGTTACCAGGATGTAGATAAAAACATCAGCATCAACAATCTTGGATTTACCAATACTGTCAGCGTTTTACAAAGAAATGACACCATCAACAACCCATCCAATAAAAATGTCTTTTCGGAAATCAATTATTCAAAAGAAGTTTTTGCAGAAAACGTTGGACTTATATTCAAAGAATTCAAACACCAGGTATGGCAACCCCCCAACGCCAACAATCCCTCCGGATACTTTGAGGAAAACAGCTACGGAATAAAAATGTCTATCTTGAGGCATAATTTTTCAACAGCAAAATGAAATTGATTGTTTTCGCTGCTCTGTTTCTTCTAAGCTTTGATGCATATGCACAATATTCAAGGTATGTATTGGAACTGACAGATAAAAAAGGTTCCTCTCATACCCTATCAGTACCTCAATCATTCCTCTCCACACAAAGTATTGACAGAAAAAAAAGATTCAATATTGCCATCGACAGCACTGATTTGCCGGTATCTGCTATTTATGCTGACAGTATTTCCAAAATAAAAAATGTACAAATCATCGGGACTTCGAGATGGATGAATCTTCTGATTATTCAAACAACTGATGCAGAAGCCATTCAGGGTATCAACAGACTTGGCTTCATAAAAAAGCAGTTTCCAATTGCCAATAGCACACCCAAACCCAAACAAATTGAAAAGGATCTGGTCCTCACAGTTTCAAACCAATTCAATGCATATGAAAAATCGAGTGATAATCTCATCAATTATGGCAAAAGCCAAGGTCAAATTGCCATTCACAATGGATCATATTTGCACAACAAGGGACTAAAAGGATCGGGTATTAAAATTGCAGTTTTTGATGCGGGATTCTTCAAGTACCTCAGCTATGATGCGTTTGACAGTTTGCGTAAAAAAGAAAAAGTAAAACATACATGGGATTTTGTGAGCAATCATCCGTTTGTGGATGAGGATGATGCCCACGGCATGAGCTGCCTCTCCATCATGGCGGCAAATTTACCCGGACGATTTGTGGGAAGCTCGCCTGAGGCGGATTATTATTTGTTCAGGACTGAAAACGCAACATCAGAATATCCTATAGAAGAGGTCAATTGGCTGATGGCAGCTGAGCGTGCAGACAGCATCGGTGTTGACATCATTTCTTCATCACTGGGATACACCACATTTGATGACAACATCTTTGATCATTCATACAACGATTTAAACGGTACAGGAACCATTGTGAGTAAAGCAGCTACCATGGCGGTTTCCAAAGGAATGATTGTCAGCAGCAGTGCAGGAAACGAAGGAGATGATCCATGGAAATATATATCAGCTCCTGCTGATGGAAAAAATGTGCTGGCCGTTGGCGCCATCAACACAGCCAATCAAATTGCCCCGTATTCAGGATTTGGTCCCAGTGCAGACGGTAGGATAAAACCGGATGTGGTTTCAGTTGGCTTCAATACACAATTGATTGCATCAGATGGGAATATTGGACTTGGCAATGGAACCTCCTTTTCAAATCCTAATATCGCAGGACTCATTGCTTGTCTATGGCAGGGATTTCCTGAATTCAACAACCTAGAAATCATTCAGGCGATTAAACAATCCTCCGATCAGTACCTGAATCCAGATAATAGAAAAGGTTACGGAATACCCAACATGCAGTTGGCACATGAAGACTTGAGTAAACAGCGCGATATCAGAAATGCACAGAAAATACTGACTGAAAAAAATATTGCAGTATATCCAAATCCAATCAGTGACCACTTCAAGATTGCATACAAGGCTTCACAAGAAGGAATTTTTCAATGGAGACTGATCAACTTGAATGGACAAACCATCAGGTATAATGAGCAACAAGTGAAATCCAATCAGTATTATGTTGTAGATGTAAACAATCTGTCATCCTTTGCAAAAGGAACGTATTTTCTCAGATACAGCAATGGCAGTGAAAAAGGAACACTGACCATTATAAAGTAATCAAGGCTGCAAAGAGTTGATCCCCCCTCTGCGGATAACCTATGAAATATTGTTGCTTCAAAATGTTGACAGGATGTTTTTCTGACAAAGCCTCAAGTACTGCTTCATTCTCTTTGGTAAACACGGAACAGGTAATATACAAGAGATACCCACGTTGATTGATGAAAGGCAATAAGTTTTCAACGATCTTGACTTGTCTTTGATGATAGATTTCAATTGTTGCAGGATCAAAGGATCGGAGCCACTCTGGACTCCTGCCCCATGTACCTGACCCAGTACATGGTACGTCTGCAATGATCAAGTCAACTCCATCTGGAGGCAAAAACTGTTTTGCTACCTGTACGGAAAGCGAATTACTCAAGTCAACACAAAACGCTTGCTGAATTGGAACCTTGGCAAGATGCATCCTCCTGGAAAGCTCATCCAGGATATGTTCTCTGACATCCGAAACATAGTGATGCCTGAAATGAAAAGCATCTGCTGCAAGAATCGATTTTCCCCCACTCCCTGCGCATGCGTCCCAGACAGCATCAGGAGTCAAAGGACAATCCTTGAGCAAGCTGATGGTTTTTTGTGAACTGATGTCCTGTACCAGCACATCACGGTCCACCTCAAACCATTTTGTCAAGTCAATTTGCTGCTCAAACCCAATGAACCCTTGCTCGGAAACAAATGGAACCTCGTGCAATGACAATTGCTTGGTTAATGTAGACTGCGATTGATGGCGCCTATTGATGTAAACAAGTGGTTTGATCAGGTGACTAAAATTGAAAGCGTCATCATCTATGGCACTTGAAAGATATTCACGAAAAACAAAAATGTTGGAGGCCTCAAATGCGGGATATGACTCTTGGAGAAGCGCTGCTTTTTTTTCTGTAGCAACGTTGATACTGGCAGACAATTCCGGTTTTGTGCCCAGTAAAAATCCATTATCGATTGAATGTGTAAGATAAAACCCGATGATAATTTGATCCTGGATTGGATACGACATCGCTGATTGTCCGATTCTAAAGTATCCAAAACAGAGGTCAGCAATGCTTTTCCGGTCTTTCGAACCAAATTTTTTGTGCTTTCGAAAATGATTTTTCAGAAACACACTGAAGGGTTCATTGAATTGGTATGTTTCAATGATGTCAATGGCTGATCGAAGGTGTTGCTGATGAAATACAGCCATGATCTGTATGTTTGAATTGGCTTAGAGCTCCAACAATGATTTCACAGGATCTTTCCCGAAGAGCAGCTGTTGAGGATTCTCAAGCAATTCCTTGATTCGCACCAAAAATCCTACACTCTCTCTTCCATCAATGATTCGGTGATCATAACTCAAAGCCAGGTACATCATCGGACGAGCAACGATTTGGCCTTTGATGACAATTGGACGCTCCTCTATTTTATGCATCCCTAAAATTGCAGATTGCGGAATATTGATGATTGGAGTACTCAAGAGTGAACCAAAAACACCTCCATTGGTGATGGTAAAAGTTCCCCCCTGCATTTCTTCCAACGTCAATTTATTATCCCTCGCTTTTGTAGCAAGCTCAATTACTTTCTTCTCAATATCAGCCATAGAAAGACTCTCTGCATTTCTGATAACCGGCACGACGAGTCCCTTTGGAGCAGAAACAGCAATGGATATATCACAATAGTCATGATAAATCAACTCATCGTTGCTGATGTAGGCATTGACTGCAGGAAATTCCTGAAGGGCATATGCAGCAGCTTTGGTGAAGAAACTCATGAATCCGAGATTGACGCCATGTTTTTCCTTGAACTTGTCTTTGTACTGTGCCCTGATATCCATAACAAAGCTCATGTCCACCTCATTGAAAGTAGTGAGCATGGCTGTAGTATTCTTTGCTTCCACCAAGCGCTTGGAAACAGTTTTTCTCAACTGCGTCATTTTTTCCTTGCGTTCGCTGCGGCTGAATAACTCTACACCGGGCTTACGTCCTGGATTGGAAAGGGCCTCCAAAACATCCTGTTTTAAAATCTTTCCACCGGAACCGGAGGGGGCAATTCCTTTGGCATCCACTTTTTTATCTGCGATGATGGCAGCAGCAACTGGAGTGGCTTTCACATCCGCCTTTGGTGCAGCCTCCACTTTTGGCGAAGCAGCTGCTTTTTCTTTTTTCTCCACAGGTGCTGCAGATTCGGGACGTTTGGCTTTCTCATCTATCGAACAAACAACATCTCCAATTGCCAATGTATCTCCTTCCTGAACCTTTATTTTCAAAATTCCGGCCTGCTCAGCATTGATTTCAAAAGTTGCTTTTTCACTCTCAATCTCTGCCAGCACTTCATCACGCTCAACCCATTGTCCATCTTGCTTAAGCCATTTCGCGAGACTCACCTCGTTGATGGATTCACCTACAGTTGGCACTTTAATGTCTATCATAATATTCAGTTAATTGGTAGTTATATAAGTTATTTGCTTGAGAATGCTTTTTTCATCAATGCTGCTTGTTCTGCAGCGTGCACTTTGCTGTAACCGGTAGCTGTTGCTGCACTTGCTACCCTGGCAACAATTTCAAATGGAAACAGATCAACATTCATTCTCATGAATGATGCAGCCCCCATGTTCAATGGCTCTTCTTGAACCCATGTCCATGTTGCTTTGGGATATTTTGCTTTGATGGATTCCAGCTGTTTAACAGGCAGCGGATATATTTGCTCCAACCTGACAACTGCTGTATCTGTGATGTTGTTTTGCGTCCTGTAATCGTTCAAATCGAAATATACTTTACCGCTGCACAAGAGGATGCGTTTTACCTTTTTCGCATCAACCAGTGCATCATCAATGACTTCTCTGAAAGTTCCATTGGTAAAATCATCCGCTGTAGAATATGTACCGGGATGCCTTAGATTGGCCTTGGGTGAGAAATTGATCATAGGCTTTCTGAAATTCCAAGTCAGTTGTCTTCTCAATGCATGGAAAAGATTAGCAGACGTTGAAATATTGGTGATGACCATATTCAGTTCAGCACACATTTGCAGGTATCGTTCCATGCGGGCACTGCTGTGCTCCGGACCTTGTCCTTCGTATCCATGGGGCAACAGCATCACCAAACCATTCATCCTGTTCCACTTTTGTTCTGCCCCCGAAATGAACTGATCAATCATGGTTTGTGCACCATTGGAAAAATCGCCAAACTGCGCTTCCCACAAAACCAACGCATTGGGATTGGCCAATGCATATCCGTATTCAAATCCAAGTACTCCATATTCACTCAGCAATGAATTGTAAATGCTGAATGAAGATTTTGCTCCTGGAACATTGCTCAGCCTGTTGTGTGATTGGTCTGTTTTCTCATCCATGATCACAGCATGTCTGTGACTGAATGTACCCCTGCGCACATCCTGTCCGCTCATGCGAACATCTTTTCCCTCTGCAAGCAAACTAGCATAAGCAAGCAATTCGCCGGTTGCCCAATCAACTTTATTTTCTTTTTCCAACAAAGTGACTTTATCCTGCAGGAGTTTCTCAATTTTTTTCAACGGTTTGAATCCGGGTGGAACCGTCATGATATGATCGAAAAGCAATTTGAATTGCTTTTTATCGATTGATGTATTCGGTGATTGTTTAAAATCTTTTTCACTTGCTTTCACCAAACTCTTCCAAACCAGTTCAGGTGCTTGATAGTGATAAGGCAATGGGTGCTGCTTCACCTCATCTAAACGCTCCTGTAAATCTGACCAGAACTTCTTTTCCATCTCTGCAGCAAGAGATTGTATTTCCGGAGTCTGATCAGCCTGCAACAGTGAAATATAATTTTCGCGGGGATTCAAATGTTTCTCGATGATGGAATAGAGCCGTGGCTGTGTGAATTTGGGATCATCGCCTTCATTGTGGCCGTGGCGTCTGTAACAAACCAAGTCAATGAATACATCGCTGTTGAATTTTTGTCTGTATCGTGTGGCAATTTCCATGCACTTGACAACTGCTTCTGGATCATCTCCATTCACATGCATGACGGGTGCATGCACCATGGCTGCGAGGGATGTACAGTAATCAGCTGTTCTTGCATCTTCAAAATCAGTTGTAAAACCAATTTGATTGTTGATCACAAAATGGATCGTACCGCCAGTATAATAACCGTCCAATCCAGACATTTGAAGTATCTCATAAACAATGCCTTGTCCCGCTATGGATGCATCACCGTGAATCAAAACAGGCAGAATGGAATCATACTGGCTGTTGTACATCACATCGGCCTTGGCCCTTGAGAATCCCAATACAACAGGATCCACTGCTTCCAAATGTGATGGATTGGGCATGAGTTTCAATGCAACTGTTTGTCCACCGCTTGTTTGCACTTCACTTCCATATCCAAGGTGGTATTTCACGTCTCCGCTTCCCATGGTTTGGTCGGGGGTTGACTTGCCCTCAAATTCACTGAAGATGTGCTCATATGTTTTACCCATGATATTGGCAAGCACATTCAACCTTCCGCGGTGAGCCATGCCCACCACCACTTCTTTCACACCCAATTCTCCTGCAGTATTGATCATGGCATCCAATGCAGCGATTGTTGTTTCGCCGCCTTCCAGTGAAAATCTTTTCTGACCGATGTATTTGGTATGCAGGAACTTTTCGAAAATCACGCCTTGGTTCAACTTCTCTAGTATTCTTTTCTTTTTGTCCAATGGTACCGCATTGGGAAAATGTATTTCCATTTCCTGAGTCAGGAAATCTATTTTCTCCTGATTGCTGATGTATTTGAATTCAATGCCTACATGCGCAGCATAGCATCGGGTGAGGTGAGCAAGAATCTGCTGCAATGTAACCGTTCCCAATCCGATGAGGTTGCCCGCGTAGAAGGAACTGTTCAAATCATTGTCAGATAATCCGAAAAAAGTCAGATCAAGATTCGCACCCCTGTCTTTTCTTTTTCGAATTGGATTGGTGTTGGCAATCAAATGACCCTTGTTTCTGTATCCCAAAATGAGCCTGTATACCCCCAGTTCCTTTTTCCAATCCAAATCCGATGGAGCAGAAACAGCAGAACCGCTGTTTGACTGGAACTGACTCACAGCAAAATCGAATCCCTCAAAGAATTTTCTCAAATCCGGGTCAATATTATCGGGTGATTTAGAGAACTCCTGGTACAAATTTTCAATGTACGAGGGATGGGATGAAGTGATGTATGAAAAGTCCTTCATTGTAAGGGTATATGGGTTTGACAATTCGGTTCGCAAATATCGTTGATTTACGCCAAAAAAATAAGTCAAAAATCATGCATAACTGATTGAATTTCCGACAAAAACACCTGTTTTTTGGTTGTTTAGGGGAAGTCACTTACCTTTGCAACCCATAAAAAGAATAGACAGCATGGCAAACCACAAGGCAACCCAAAAAGATGTACGTCAAGTTGAAAAGCGCAGGGAAAGAAACCGCTACCAAGGCAAAACAACCCGCAACGCAATGCGTGATTTGCGTGCATTGACAGATGCATCTGAGGCAGCAAAAAACTTGCCTGATGTATTAAGTAAAATCGACAAGCTTGCTAAAAAGGGCGTCATTCACAAGAACAAGGCCGCGAACTTGAAGAGCTCACTCACCAAAGCTGTCAACAAAACAAAGAAGGCATAACATTTTCATACATCATTTTTTAAAAGAACATCCCCGGATGTTCTTTTTTCGTTTATGGCATCCCCCGTAAATCTTTACCTTCGCATATGACCGAGAAAATTCTAATACTTGACTTTGGCTCCCAATACACACAGCTGATCGCAAGGGCCATCAGAGAAGCAAATGTATATTGTGAAATCGTCCCCTATCATCATCCGATATCATACACCAATGATTTGAAAGGTGTGATCCTCTCTGGTTCTCCCTTCTCGGTGAATGATGAAATGGCTCCTGAAGTAAATATCAGGGAGATTGCTCAACAAAGAAATGTACTCGGCATTTGCTATGGAGCACAATTGACTTCCAAACAATTTGGAGGAAGAGTAGAAAGAAGTGAAAAAAGAGAATATGGCAGGGCTCAATTGAATATCACCTCATCCAATACCCTGCTCGAAGGAATTCCATCCCAATCCCAGGTATGGATGAGCCACGGTGATTCCATCCTAGATCTGCCGCAGCAGGCAAGCGTCTGCGCGGTCACCGATTCAATTCCTGTTGCTGCTTTTCAATTGAATGAAGCAGGTTGCCATGATGTATACGGACTCCAATTCCATCCGGAAGTATATCACTCTTCCTTTGGAAAACAGATCATCCAAAATTTCCTCTATAAAATTTGCGGATGCAAGGGTGACTGGACACCGGCACATTTTATCTCAGATACAGTGGCAGCTTTGAAAAAACAGATTGGTGAAAAGAAAGTAGTCATGGCACTGAGCGGGGGTGTCGACTCCACTGTTGCTGCGACATTGATACACAAAGCGATCGGTAAAAACCTTTTTGGAATTTTCGTTGACAACGGTGTTTTGAGAAAAGGCGAATATGAATCTGTACTCAAGACCTATGCGCAACTTGAACTCAACGTAAAAGGCGTAGATGCCAAACAAAGATTTTACAACGCACTGAATGGCTTGACCAATCCGGAAGAAAAAAGAAAAGCGATTGGCAAAACCTTTATCGATGTATTTGATCATGAATCACATCAGCTGCAGGATATTTCGTTTCTGGGACAAGGAACCATCTATCCGGATGTAATTGAGAGCGTCTCTGTGCACGGCCCTTCGGTTACTATTAAGTCACATCACAACGTAGGCGGACTCCCAGAGACCATGAAACTTTCATTGGTGGAACCACTCCGATTCCTTTTCAAGGATGAGGTGAGAAAAGTGGGACTCGAATTGGGCATTCCACATGAACTCCTGTTCAGACATCCGTTTCCGGGACCCGGACTTGCCATCAGGATTCTTGGAGAGATTACCGAGGAAAAAGTTGCATTGCTGCAGGAGGCTGATCAGATTTATATCGAGGGACTCAAAGAGCATCAATTGTATGATAAAGTTTGGCAGGCAGGCGCCATCCTCTTACCTGTCAAGTCCGTCGGAGTCATGGGCGATGAAAGAACATACGAATATACCGTTGCACTTAGAGCAGTCACTTCCGTTGATGGAATGACGGCAGACTGGGCACATCTCCCCTATGAGTTTCTTGGAAAAATTTCAAATGAAATCATCAACAGGGTAAGAGGCATCAACAGGGTTGTCTATGACATATCCAGCAAGCCTCCAGCAACCATTGAGTGGGAATAATCAATCCACCCAATCCGCAATAAAAATATTGGTATCCCTGGTTCCTCCATTGTTTCTGTTGGAACAGAACACTATCTTTTTCCCATCCATGCTGAACATCGGAAATGCATCAAACCCTTTGTCGCGGCTGATTTTGCGCAAATCTTTTCCCTCTTCGTTCATTAGATAAAGATTGAATGGAAACCCTCGTTTGTATTCATGATTGGAAGCAAATATGATGGTTTTGCTGTCTGGCATGTACGCAGGTGCCCAGTTTGCTTGTCCAAGTTGACTGACCTGTCTCGCATTGGATCCATCTGCATTGGCAATCCATACCTCCATTTTGGTGGGGGCTACAAGATTCTCTTTCAACAGTTCCTTGTACTCCTTGATTTCCTCATCGGTCTTTGGCCTGGATGCGCGCCAAATGATTTTTTTTCCATCCGGACTGAACCATGCACCACCATCATATCCCAAATCGGATGTGATACGCGTGATTTTGCCTGACTTCAAATGCATGGTGTACAAATCAATATCACCATCCCTTGTAGAGGTGAAGAGCATGGTCTTGCCATCGGGTGATATCGTTGCTTCTGCATCGTAACCCGGATGATCGGTTAGGTTTTTTTTGATGTTGCCTTTGGTATCAGAAAGAAAAATATCATAGCTGTCATACAATGGCCAAATGTATTTGTTGCCGTATTTGCTGCGGTCAGGAACAGGCGGACATTCAGCGCTTCCAAGGTGGGTGGATGCGTATACGACATGCTTTCCGTCTTTCAAAAATGCTCCGCAGGTCGTTCTGCCTTTCCCATTGCTGATTTGAACAGGAACAAACGTCTCATTTTTCTTGGTAGGAACTTTCCCAATAAAAATCTGGTCGCATGCAATACCCTCTTTGGGATTTGTTTTTTGATAGATGATCCACTTACCATCAAAACTGAAATAGGCCTCTGCATTGTCGCCACCAAACGTCAGTTGTTGGATGTTTTTAAAATGAGGCTCGTTGGCATATTGCAGTGAATCCTGCGATACAGCAAAATTCAACATTCCAGTAAAAAAGAGTGAGGTCAAAAAGAAAGAACGGATATGCATACTGATGATTTACAATTGAGCGCAAATGTACAAATTGATACCAGGAACTCCGTCATGGAACATTCATAAAAACAAATACATTTTGTAGCTTTGCACATGATCAGGGACATCATCACAGGTCACGCCCCTATTGCTTTTTGCATGTTCATGATGCTGGGCTGCTCCCAAAGCAGTCCTGATAACAATTCAATTCCTGAAACAGGACACCCGGCAGATCAATCACCATTTGAGCAACTCTATCAATTTGCAAGTCAAAAAAACCAGGCATGCATCGTTTTGTGTGATTCCATCATCCATGGAACCAGTGATCCAAATACCATAGCAGAAGCATATTTTATCAAAGGATTGTATTACTCAAATACAGAGCAGCTCTCCATGGCAGCAGCCTGCTTTGATTCGACCATTCAAAAAAATTATACGTACTATGACGCTTATATAGAAAAGGGGATTTTATTGAACCAGCAAGGTGAATATGATAAAGCATTGGAAGCTCTTCAAATAGCACTCAATTTGACAAAAAATAATCCCGATCTTTATTACTGGATCGGAAAATCCTATGAGGGTTTGAACAAAACAAAAGAAGCTGTGAAGTTCTATGAGTGGACATTGGAAGTAGATCCTGACTATGCGGCAGCACAAGCATCATTAAAAAGAATAAAACTATAACATGGCCATCATTGCACCATCCTTGCTTTCAGCGAATTTTCTCCAATTAAAAGATGCATGTGAAATGATCAATCACTCAGAAGCTGAGTGGCTGCATCTTGATGTGATGGATGGAAGGTTTGTGCCAAATATCAGCTTTGGCCTTCCAGTAATTTCTGCTGTTAGAAAAGCTACCAAAAAAATATGTGATGTTCACCTGATGATTGAGGAGCCTGAAAAATTCACGCAAGCGTTCAAAGACGCCGGAGCAGATGTACTGACAGTGCATGTTGAAGCATGCAATCACTTGCACAGAAATATACAGCAAATCAAATCACTTGGCATGAAGGCTGGTGTAGCAATCAATCCGCATACACCATTGGAGTCATTGAAAGAAATCATAGGATTTGCCGATCTGGTTTGCGTGATGTCTGTAAATCCCGGATTTGGAGGTCAACAATTTATTAACGTAACATTAAATAAAATTGAAAGATTAAAAAATCTCATCATTCAATCGGGTGCACAAACCCTGATTGAAGTTGATGGCGGTGTCACCATAGAAAATGCCTCTGATGTCTTGAAAGCCGGTGCTGACGTACTTGTAGCAGGTAATACCGTTTTCAATTCCACAGACCCAACTGCTACAATCAAATTGTTAAAAAGCATTTGATCCGTCAATTGGAGCAAGATCCACAGAACAAGTTTACTAACAGGGTGTTGATAAATTAGTATTGGGTCATACCCGACAGTTTGGTTAAATTTATAAGGAACAAGCAATCTTTAAACACCCACTTAAATTTCAACACATTGACTGAAACCATCATCAACCTTGAATCTGTAAATCCGATTGAATTCTTTGGTGCAAACAATGGCAAATTAGATCTCCTCAAAAAAAGATTTCCGCTTCTTAAAATCCTCAGCAGAGGCACGCAGCTCAAATTGAGTGGCGCACCTGAACAAATAGAGCAGGCAAAAGAAAAAATTGATATGCTTGTTCAGTATTTACAAAGAAATGGCAACGTCAGCCATAATTACTTTGAACAAATATTGGGAGGAGACGATGCTGAGAGCATAGATCACTTTGTTGACAAACACCCGAATGATGTACTTGTGTTTGGTCCCAATGGAAAATCGGTGCGTGCCAGAACCCAGAACCAGAAAAAAATGGTTGCATTGGCAGAAAAAAATGACATCATATTTGCCATTGGTCCGGCCGGTACCGGTAAGACCTATACAGCTGTTGCACTTGCTGTCAGGGCCTTGAAGAATAAAATGGTCAAAAAAATTATCCTTACGCGTCCCGCTGTTGAAGCCGGAGAGAGTCTGGGTTTTTTGCCCGGTGATCTGAAAGAAAAAATTGACCCCTACTTGAGACCCTTGTATGATGCACTGGATGATATGATCCCTGCCGATAAACTTGGTTATTATATGACGACGAGGGTGATTGAAATAGCTCCTTTGGCATATATGCGTGGTCGAACATTGGACAATGCTTTTATCATTTTGGATGAGGCCCAGAATACGACTGACCTGCAAATAAAAATGTTCCTTACCCGTATCGGATCGAATGCAAAAGCCATCATCACAGGCGATTTGAGCCAAATTGATCTTCCCAAAAATCAGAAAAGCGGATTGGACAAGGCAACAAGAATACTCAAAAACATTGATGGCATCGCACACATCGAATTGGATGAAGAGGATGTTGTACGTCACCGTTTGGTAAAAGCCATTATCCGTGCATATGATAAAGAAAGAGAAAAAAATGAGCAGTAAATTTTACCGTTTGATGTGTCTCGCATGCATGTCCTTGTTAGTGGCATGCCAGGAACCAGAGGGATTTTCAGTTTCAGAAGATCCATTGGATGCAGGAAGAGAATTTGTGAGAGCGGTGCTCGATGGCGATTTTGAAAAAGCATCGTTGCATGTTTGTGACAATGCAGAGGACAAAGAAATATTTGAGCGGTATAAACAATACATGAAAAAACAACCTAAAAGTGAGAGGTTGCAATTTAAATCTGCCTCTATCATCGTAAACAGCGTAGAGAACTTGAATGACAGTGTAACGATCATCAATTTCTCAAATTCGCATACCATGAAGCCGGCCGATTTAAAAGTTGTCAAAGAAAAAGATGAATGGAAAGTAGATTTCAGCTATACATTTTCCGGAAACCTGCCCGCCAATGATTAATCTCTACAATAGCATGCTGGTTGTTGTGGGTAGTGCCATTGGAGGTGGATGCAGATTTTGGATCAGCACACTGATTCAAAAGCAATCCAATGGCAGTTTCCCATTCGGGACCTTCACCGTCAACATGATTGGTTGCTTTGCGATTGGATGGGTAGCCGCCATGTCTTCAAAAAACAGCACAGACCAAACAAGTTTGATGCTCCTGATGGCAACAGGTTTTTGCGGAGGGTTTACTACGTTTTCAGCATTTGCCATGGAGAATGTACAATTGATAAAAAATGGATGGAACCTTCATTCAGCAGCATACATCTTGTCATCAGTGGTGATGGGTATTCTGCTGGTAAAAATGGGACTCACACTGGTAAAATAAATGGAACCCAAGAAAGATATTTCAATGGAGACAGTTATTTATTTGATTCTGATTGGAATTGCAGCAGGATTTTTAGGTGGCATGGTTGGCATTGGAGGCGGTGTAATCATCGTTCCTGCATTGGTATTGCTGTTGGGAATTACACAACACCACGCACAAGGTATTTCACTTGCCATGATGCTCTTTCCTGTTGGTATATTGGGCGTGATCAATTACTATAAAAAGGGTTATGTAGATTTTAAATTCGCGGGACTGATTGCCATAGGCTTTCTGCTGGGAAGTTATTTAGGCAGTAAATTTTCATTGAGTCTCCCGCAAGAAACCGTCAAAAAGATATTTGCAATTGTCATGATTGTCCTTGCCGTCAGGATGTTGCTGACAGGGAAAAAATAAATTGCATTTACTGATACTGAATATACATGGGCACAGGCTTCAGTTTCAACAATTCCGCAGGCGTTAGCATTCGATGTGGAGTTTCCTTCAAATCATTTTTATAAAACAATTTGAATCCAGTAAACTGAATAGGTTCTGCATACACAAACTGCTTGTATGTATTGATCTTTCTTGCCGGTGCACCCCACCCATCCATGTCGACAATGATTTGGACTTCAGGATGTTTTTTGATGGACCTGTATTCACGAACCATGTTTTGTGTAAATCGATGAATCACCAACATCTTTGGAGGCAGATTGTATTTCTGAACCAATTCTTTTAAATATTGTGTAGCATAGTTGATATCACCAGCATCAAAAGTTCCAATCACAGTACCCGGCCGTTGTCCCCCTTTCATCGAAAACTCCGGGTCAATGCCAAGGTGCACATTGGGCATCTGAAGGTATTTTTCAATAACGGGAATTTCTTCCCGGAGATTGCTGAGTCCAACCTGAATATCCAAAAATACCAAGGCGTCTATTTCAGCTGCCATGGACATCACCTTGTCAATCTCCTTGTTGGGCATCCGCAGCCTGTATTTGCCGCCGGATCCAGGTGACCCTTGTGCGGTTGTTACGATATAATGCAAGGCAGGTTTTACAGGTGTAGAAGGATCGGCCTTTCTCCAGTTTTCCAATTCACCCCTGAGTTTTGCAAACATCTGTGGCTTAGGTAGCTCTCCCAGGATTCCCATTCTCGTGGAATAAAGATTTCCATAATAAGCGATGATCCTGTGTTGGGGAAGCCAGGCGCCAGCCAAGGGATATTCACCTTTGAATTTCCACTTGTCGGAACTGTCTCCATTCAACATGGCGTTGAATTTTTTTCTGTATGCAGCAGTGTCCATCGTGGGATGAACTGCCTTCTCTGCTCCTTTCTCCGTCTTTGAAACAGCAGCTGTTGCTTTCATTGGCGGATCTGACTGTGCATTAGAGCAGGACGAAAAAATGAAACCTGATAACAGCAATACAAATATGAGGGTGGCTGACTTTTTATGATCGTTTTTCATGTTGAACATTGTTGCGTAAAAGTAACAAAGTCAACCCAATTTACTGTCATCAGGACTTCTCATTTCTGAATACAACCAATCCATCGAATACATCTATAATTACCGGCTTGGTTTTGTCAATATCCCCTGCCAGAATCCTCTTAGAGAGCTGGTTTACAATTTCTTTCTGTATCAATCTCTTCAAGGGTCTTGCACCAAACTGAGGATCAAATCCGTGTTCAGACAAATACTCTAGGGTATAGGGTGTGAATGAAAGTTCAATTTGATTGTCTTTCACCAATCGCTGAATAGACTTCAACTGAATCTCTATGATTTTCTTCAATTCCTTTTTCTTCAGGGGTTGGAACATGATGATTTCGTCCACCCTGTTCAGAAACTCAGGACGAATGGTCTGCTTCAAAAGGTTCATCACTTCCACCTTTGCTTTTTCTGCAACTGCATCTACATCTTTTTCACCAACATTTTCGAATGCTTCCTGGATCAGGTGACTTCCCAAATTGCTGGTCATGATGATGATGGTATTCTTAAAATTGACAAGCCTTCCTTTGTTATCCGTCAGCCTCCCATCATCCAATACCTGCAGCAGCACATTCCAAACATCAGGATGCGCCTTTTCAATTTCATCCAGCAAGACCACACTGTATGGTTTCCTTCTGACCGACTCTGTCAGCTGGCCACCTTCATCATATCCTACATAACCTGGAGGAGCACCTACCAATCTGGATACGGTATGTTTTTCCTGGTACTCACTCATGTCAATTCTTGTCATCATGCTCTCATCATCAAACAGATAAGCAGCAAGTGCTTTGGCCAATTCGGTTTTACCAACACCTGTGGTACCCAGGAATATGAATGAACCAATGGGTTTTTTGGGATCCTGGAGTCCTGCCCTGCTTCTCCTGATGGCATCAGCCACTGCGGTAATGGCTTCTTCCTGACCTACGACGCGTTCGTGCAAATGATCTTCGAGTTGCAACAATTTTTCGCGATCAGACTGCATCATTTTTGAGACAGGTATGCCTGTTGCTTTTGCTACATTCTCTGCAATGTCTTCTGCATCGACTTCTTCCTTCAACAATCTTTTTTCATTTGTCTTGGATAGCTCTTCGCTCAATGCAGCAATCTCAGTTTCCTTTTGTTTGATTTTTCCATAACGGATTTCAGCAACAGTGCCATAATCACC